>NZ_LZZL01000015.1:0-88386 GCF_002006495.1 Clostridium sp. BL-8 | reverse complement strand
TGAAGTTGTAAAAGAAATTGAAGCAAATGGTGGTAAAGCTGCTGCTATTCAGCTTAATGTAGGTGATGTATCTTCCTTTGATTCCTTTGTATCTAAATTGTCACATGTTTTAAAAGATAAATGGAATCAAGAGTATTTTAATTTTTTAATTAATAATGCTGGAATCTCAAATCATACGCCTATTTCAAATGTTACAGAGGAAGAATTTGATAAAATATTTAATGTACACTTTAAAGGAGTTTTCTTTTTGACACAAAAACTAATTCCCCTTATTGCTGATGAAGGTAGAATTATAAATACTTCTACAATGTTAACTCGCTCTACATCTCCAGGTTCTGGACTTTATGCTTCTGCGAAAGGTGCCGTAGAAGTTTTTACTAGATATCTAGCTAAGGAATTAGGACCAAGAAAAATAAGAGCAAACACTATAGCTCCAGGAGCTGTAGATACTGAATTTAGCAAAGATACTTATATCAAAAATCCAGGACTTAAAGATATGATTGCTTCTTATACTGCACTTGGAAGAATGGGTGAAGCTTCTGATATTGGACCTGTCGTTGCAAGCTTATGTACAGATGAAATGGGTTGGGTCAATGGCCAATGTATTGGAGTATTTGGATCAGTTCTATAATTAAAAACTGACAAGCCTTGGAACGAATTAAATTTAAGCAGTTAGTTTTAATGAAAATTTATTATATAAATAAATGTTTTGTAAGATCTTGGAGTAAGCCGAAATAAAAGTGGAATGAGTGATTATAATAACCCGTAGATAATTTGATTATTACTTACGGGTTTTGTTTTTGACTACTCTAAAAAGTCTTCTCTTGTTGGCGTAAATACGTCTAATACTTCAGAACCCTCTTCTAAGACAATACATCCATGAGGAACATTCGAAGGGAAAAGTATAGAATCTCCAGCAGTTACTATAGTTTCTTCACCATCTATTATAAATTTCAACTTACCCTTGAGCACGTAAGTAAATTGATCGTGAGGATGTGTATGTGGAACAACAGAGGTAGTTGTTTTATCAAACATGACTCTTGCACCTAGTAAATTTTCTCCGTTGGCTAAAATTTTTCTCTTTGTATTATCATCCGGGAATTGCATAACTGCATCTTCATTTTTTATAATCATAAAAGCATCTCCTTAATAAAACAATTTATATAAATTATACTATATTATCATTGTTTTTTGTGGAAAGTATTTTAGATAAGAAATTCGTATTATAAATATACAAAATATATGATGAATATACAATTAAAGAGTAATGGAACTGATATAATAGTGCTAAATTGAAGCTGCAGCTCATGAAAAAAGAAATAATATAATTTAATGGGGTGGAAGATTATATGATAGAAAATGATTTGAGTGAAATTTTAAAAGAGAGATTTGGCACAGAAGTTAGTAAAGCAAGTAATGAAGAAATTTATTTAGCATTATTAGAATTAACTAAAGGAGCTATTAATAAAAAGGGTATAAACAAAGGAAAGAGAAAATTGTATTATATTTCTGCTGAATTTTTGATTGGTAAATTATTATCTAATAATTTAATAAATTTAGGCCTATATGAGGAAGTTAAAGGCGTTTTGGCCAAAGGAGGAAAGGATTTATCTGAAATTGAAGAGGTTGAATTAGAGCCATCATTAGGAAATGGTGGACTTGGAAGATTGGCGGCCTGCTTTTTAGATTCAATTGCAACTTTAGGTTTGAATGGAGATGGAGTTGGACTAAATTATCATTTTGGATTATTTAAACAACTTTTTGAAGATCATAAACAAAGAACAATTAAAAATCCATGGATTACAAAAGAAAGCTGGTTAACTAAGTCTGACATAAAATTTAATGTTAAATTTGGTGGATTTACAGTAATTTCAACTCTATATAATATAGATGTTACTGGATATGATAAAGCTTCAAACAAACTTCATTTATTTGATATAGATACAATAGATGAGACTTTAGTTAAAGATGGGATTGATTTTAATAAAGAGGATATTAAAAAGAATTTAACCTTATTCTTATATCCAGATGATAGTGATGAAGCCGGAGAGTTACTTAGAGTATATCAGCAATATTTCATGGTAAGTAACGCAGCTCAATTGATTTTGTTTGAAGCAGAAGAAAATGGGTATAATCTTCATAAATTAAATGAACATGTTGTTATTCAAATAAATGATACGCACCCATCAATGATTATTCCAGAACTAATAAGGTTATTGGGAGAAAGAGGAATAGTTATATCAGAGGCAATCGAGATTGTTTCAAAAATATGCGCGTATACTAATCATACAATATTGGCTGAAGCTTTGGAAAAGTGGCCAGTATCATACTTGCAAAAAGTTGCGCCACAATTGCTACCTATTATTAGAGAGCTGGATAATCAAGTTAAGATGAAATTCAAGGATGAAAAAGTATCAATTATAGATAAAGAAGGCAGAGTTAACATGGCTCATATGGATATACATTATGGATTTAGTGTAAATGGCGTTGCAGCATTACATACTGAAATCCTAAAAAATGAAGAATTAAAACACTTTTATAATATATATCCACAGAAATTTAATAACAAAACTAATGGTATAACCTTTAGAAGGTGGTTAATTCATTGCAATAATAAATTAGCTGATTATATTTCTGAGCTTATTGGAGATGAATATAAAAAGGATGCTTCAAAGCTTGACGGGTTAATTAAATTTATAGATAATAAGGCTGTGTTAAAAAGAATAGGAGAGATAAAGAAGGAAAATAAAATCTCATTAAAAAAATATTTAAAGGAAACTCAAAACATTGAATTAGATGAAAATTCGATTTTTGATATTCAAATTAAAAGGCTCCATGAATATAAGAGACAACAGATGAACGTACTATATGCTATCTATAAATATTTAGAGATAAAAAATGGCAGGCTTCCAATAACTCCAATAACTATGATATTTGGAGCAAAGGCAGCTCCAGCTTATGTAATAGCTCAAGATATAATCCATGCTATTCTATGTTTGCAAGAAATAGTAAATAATAATCCAGAAATTAATAAGTATTTAAAAATCGTTATGGTTGAGAATTATAATGTAACTAAAGCTTCTAAGTTAATTCCTGCTTGTGACTTATCAGAACAAATTTCTCTTGCATCGAAGGAGGCATCTGGTACTGGTAATATGAAGTTTATGTTAAATGGAGCATTAACTTTAGGAACAGAAGATGGAGCAAATGTTGAAATACATCAATTGGTTGGTGATGATAATATTTATATTTTTGGTGAATCTTCAGAAGATGTAATTGAACACTATAGGAAAAAAGATTATACTCCTAAGAGGTATTACGAAAAAACATCAATTAAGCAATTAGTAGATTTCATAATTGGAGATGAAATGAAAGCAGTTGGAGATAATGAGAATCTCACAAGACTTCATAAGGAATTAATTAATAAGGACTGGTTTATGACCTTATTAGATATTGAGGATTATATAAAAGTAAAAGAACTTGCATTTAATGATTATGAGGATAGAGAAATTTGGAACAAGAAAGTATTAATCAACATTAGTAAAGCAGGATTTTTTTCTTCAGATAGAGCAATTGCTGAGTATAATAAAGATATTTGGAAATTATCATAAGTTGAGTTTTCATAGATTGTTCCATTTTTTGCTTCGTTTGAATTTATTTTTAGGGGATGCAGAAATTGGACCAATCTCTTTATTAGTAGCTTATAGTAAAAATTGTGTAAGTTCTGCGGAAAATATATATGTAATTGTGATAGAACAGCATATAAATCTAAATTTAAAGTTAGTTATTTATAAGTATTTAATTTATCCAAAATTACTATTTCTATATTCTGAGGGTGATACTCCGGTAAAAGATTTAAAAACCTTGTTAAAATGGCTTTGATCGTGGAAGCCTAGAATTAAACTTATTTCCAGAATACTGCTGGTGGTAGTTACAAGCAGTACTTTAGCTCTATCAATCCTTATTTTTTTAGCATATTTCATAATTGTTATACCCATGTGTTTTTTAAAGCATTCAGATATATAGCCTTCAGATAAATTTAGATCTTTAGATATTTTTTTTAAGGAGATCTGACTTTCTATGTTAAGGTGGAGATGTTTTAGTATTCTGTTTATAACAAAATTATCTTTCACTTCAACATCATTTATGAGCAAGTTAATATAAGTATCTATCATTTTTACTTCAAGTTCTTGAAGTTCTTTTAGGGTATTAATGGTTGGGATTAAGGTATAAAATTTATTATATATTGGATGAAGATATTTTGTTAAAATCCCATACTCAACTATTTCGCGAGTATACATTGCATTCCAGATAATTAAATCATTTCTTTTATCTTCAATAGATATTCCTTCAGTAATTTCTTCTATATGCTTTTTTGAAACTATTTCCAAGATTTGTGGTTTGGCTCTAAGTTTAATTAAGAAAGATACATCGTTATTAAAAATATTCATATCAGATATAAATGAATTATCCAAAGTAATCTCCTCCAAACATTCCGGTTACATATTTTGAGTTTGATGCTAGATATATACATATTATAGTAGAAATATATTAAAAATATCAAATATATTTACGGAAGATTAATAGGATTCTTTTAATTTTAGACAGTTAGTATTTGTCATGCTAAAATAGAGAAAGAGTAAATAAAAAATGTGACAGATGGTGAGCGAATGATAAAAGCGAAATTAGAGAAGAACAAAAATGGAAAGATAATATTTAAATTGAAGCTTGATGATATTGATAAAGATAATATTCTATTTAAGAGAGTACTTATGGAGTCAAAAATTATCAAGGGAAAGTCCAGATATCAATATGAGGTTCCATTAAGATTTTTTGTTCCTATATGTAATAATATAGGAGAGGGAAATATGATATTAGACAAGAAAAGCATATTATCATATTTAGAATTTTCGGATTACTATGATCAAAATTATTATACGGATGTAGAGGCTACAGCAAAATACATGAAAAAGTGGAGAGAAGAAGAATGCCCGGATATTTATAGAATTACCGTAGATAAAGATGACTATACAATAAAAAAGGAAGTTGCTTTTAAGAGGAATAAAATAGTAATTAAAAATTTTAAACTTTAAGGCACATGAAAATAGGCTGGCAGATGGGCTTGTTATTTTTTTGATTGTGCCTAACGATAATAAATGAAAAAGGAGTACTCATAAGAATGATAGGAGTACTCCTTTTTATAAAATATATATTAAATTAGTAACGATATATTATACTTGCAATAATGTTAGTGGCATCAAAGCAATTATTGGAGAAAATAAATTCATATATTGACCGGGCATTAATGTTATTGATTACTAATAAGTCATTAGTTCTAACATTATAAGGCTTATTGTCTATAGTACATTTAAAATTGCCATTTATCACATAAAAGCACAGAGCTACTAGATCTTTATTAAGGGTTGTCTTATGTTTAAACTTAAGTTGTTTTTTGGGCAAAATACTTAAGTGAACTAGTTCTCCATTATAATTTTCTTTTGTCATTAAATTAAAAACAGAGGCTTTGCCATAAGTTTTTGTATTCCAATCTCCCATGAAACTATCTTGATCAAAAGGTTTGAGTAATTTTGAATATTTATTTTCATGTTCAAGGGTTATCTGGCCTTCAGTAACCATGAATTTACGCGAAACATCTGGAAGACTGCTAAAAGTAGATTCAGGGATATCAATTTTAGCAACACCAAGTCTCCATAAAAAATTCCTGCTTGCATAATCAGAATTTGCTGGATATGTTGTTAATTCTGTAGCCATACCTCCTGACCAAAATGTTGGCTTATAACTTTCTTGTTTTATTAATTCAACATTGCAGTTCATAAAATTACTCTCCTTCTATTTGATAAATATTTTACATTCATTATATTAAAAAATATATGTATAATTGATGAAGTTAAGTACAATATAAAATATAATTAATTATGTAACTAAATTATACAATAAAATTGGAAAACAATTCATAGGAAAATGAAAATTAAAAGAAATTATTTAAAATATAATTATGGGGGATAATATTATGGATTACTTTAATGCTAAAAAGACATTGAGAAAAGAAATATTAAAAAAGCGCGAAAATATAGATATAGATAATAAAGAAAAAATGGACAAGGAGATAATAAGGAGATTTTGTGAAAGTAAGTATTATAAAGATGCAAAACATATATTTATTTATATATCTTACGGTACAGAAATAAATACTAGAGGAATAATCAAAAAAGCCTTAAATGAAAATAAAAAGATTTATGTTCCAAGAACTGAACTTGATACTAGAATTATGGATGCAGTAGAAATTACATCAATGGATAATTTAATAAAAAGTTCCTATGGAATTTTGGAGCCATCAAAGGGAGATGTAGAGATTAATCCAAATGAGCTTGAGTTAATTGTGGTTCCCGGAATCGCTTTTGATAGAAGTGGTGGAAGAATTGGATATGGTGCTGGATTTTATGATAGGTACTTTAAAAAAATTCATGAAGAAAATGTAGGACGAATTACAAAAGTGGCATTAGCTTATGATTTTCAAGTTATTGATAAGGTACCAATGAATAAACAGGATGTACCTGTAGATTATATTATAACGGAAAAAGAATTCATAGATTAAAAACGTAGCACAGTTTGCGGTAGGTTTCTCGGAGGAATAGACTATGGAATACAATGAAAGTAACTTTTTTTACTTGAAAAAAACTGATATAAGTGAATATTATGATGAGTTAGTAAAAGCTGAATGTTTATGTGAGTATTTTCCGATAGTTACAAAAATTATAGTAAGAAAGATAATGGAAGTTTTTTTAAAGTATATAGCAGAGAAGAATGGCATAGAAGCGGATGTAGCTGTGAGAATTTTACTTAATAATATCAGGTTAAGTCCAAATATTTCATTACCAGAAGAAATTCATAATGGTATTGAAACTGTGCTGATTAATGGATATGAACATTCTTTGAGCAGTAATAAAAATGGAATAATTTTAAAGCATCCAATAGAAGTTTTAGAAACAATGCATCAGGTTCTGTGCTGGTATCTAAGAAAAACAACTCCAGAAGTAATAGCGACACTTGGAGATGTGAGTTTTAAAGCACCAAGCACTATAGAATATATGGAAAAAGAAGCTACTAGAATAAAAGAGGATGTTTTATTAAAAAACAATCAAATTAATAATCTAAGGCAGAAAATTATTGAATCAGATGGTAAGTTCACAAATATAAGAGAGATAAATAATATTATAATTATAATAAAGAAAGAAAAGTCTCGCTTAGAAGAAACGCAAATATTATTATGTAAAAAAATTAAGCTGCAAAAAAGATATGTATTAGAAGTTGAAAAAGATTATAAAACTTATATTAAAATATGCGATTATTTAAGGGAAAAATGTGATGAAAGCCAGGAATTACTTTTTGAAAAAGAAAGTCAGCTCGTTAAGCTTGAAATTCAAAGGCAGGAGTTAAAAAACTCAATAAAAAAATTAGATTATGAAGATCATTCAATAAAAAAAATGGAGCTCTCTCTGGATAAGGAAGTGAAGATATTAAGAGACTCATATGATAACTTATCTAAATTAACAAATGAATATCAGGATATATTAGAAACAGTGGAGTTTTCATATGATAAGGAATTGAAAGAGATTTTAGGCGCTAAAAAAAATAACATAAAAGTTAAAATGAATTTTGAAGATGGAATATTTAATGAAAATGTAATTAAGTGTACTCAAAATATAGCTGAAGCTAAGAGAAAAGTTATAATATTTAAGGAAATAGTGAATGAAAAAATTAATAGAGAAATTAAATACGAATTACTTTATAAGAGCTTTTTAAGATTAAAGGGAAGGGAACTTAGAATCCTTTATACTATTCTTAATGTAACTGTTAATTTATTAAATAAGCCTAGAGAACTATTTGCAAAATCAAATGAAGATAAGATTTTAGAAAATATAACTCAAAATTTAGAAGAGCTTAGAAATGTGGATGATGAGGAAATTAAACTAATTGTATATTATAAATTAATAAAGCTATCAAAAGCGCCATTTGGAAGTATCTTCAGCAAGCTGCAATTTATAAAAAACTTGGATTCATTAGTAGACAAATCTTATGAGATTTTAATGAGTAAAAAAAATTTTGACGGAAAGATAAAGAAGTTAGATTCAATTATTGAATATTATTTGCAAAAAGTTATATTACTTGCAAAAAGTAAAGGGAATAGTAAGCAAATAAATGAAGAAATGGTATCTAAAATTTGTAATGAGATCTTAGAATTAAGGCGGAGAACAGACAATATAGGAAAAGTCCATTATGAAAAATTTAATCTAGATATCATGTCAGAAGCAGAACTTAAGAGCAATATAGAAGCACAGCCGTATACATTTTTATCAATAATGCTTGATTTAGGAGATATTAATTCATATAGGGATATTTCTTTAATTATATTTGAAGTTTATAACATTGTGAATAAAAAATTTACTGAATATGATAGTAAAAATTCATTTGCAGGATTTTCAAATGAATACTTTATGGTTCTTTTATTTTTATCGGATGAAAATACTTTTTCGGTTCAAAGGGATCAGGAAGAATTGCTGCCACTTTTAACTGTAGAAATAATGGCGACAGTTTTTTTCTCAGATAATGAAGAAGCAGATTTAAATAGTTATAATAAAATGGTCTATATATGGAAGCAAAAGCAGCAAAGATATAGTTCTATTTCCATTAAGAAGGAAGAAGAGGAAAGAGCTCTAGAATTGCTGATGGAAGAAAAGAAGAGATTGGAAGTAATTCAAAAGGAATTAATGAGAAATCATAATACTTTAGCTCAGAATTATGATAGTTATAGGGATCAATTTAAGAGGATTATAATGAATTCGGAAAAAAGAATTCTATTACCATCATATATGAATTACGAGGAATTGCGCATAAGAAAAGAAAAGGCTGAAAATAATATTAGCAAATCTAAAGATAAGCTTGGAACTTTAAAAAGCATAGTTTCACCAAGTATGTGGAAGGAACAGGCTAGTAAATTTATCAATGAATCAAACATGGATGAGACCGAAAAATGCTTAATAGAAGAAGCGAAGCAAAAGCCATATTTTAAGAAAGAATACTTAGTATTCGTAGAATTAGAAGAAAAAATTAAACAGATAAATCAATTAATAGGGAAAAATAAAGGAGAACTTCAAGATAAAGAATCTAAAATATCTGACATTCAAGCTAAGATTAATGAGTTAAAAAGAATGCTTACTACTATAAAAGAAGTGTATGTAGACATAGAAGAAGGATACTATTAAGTCATATTCTAGTGTATAAAAATGTTTTTAACTATATAAGTTCTAATTGAAATAATACATTTTACTAAAATATTAGTTTTAGAAATTTTGAAAAGATTTCATCATTCATTTTGAATTGTTAAATGTACATTGTTAATTGGAACTTATATATATAAACTCTTGAAGCAGTTCTAATAAAAAGGGGTTGCCACATTAAGAAAATGAGTCACAATATATTGTATTTGAATTAAAAAATACAACATATTGTAACTTTCATTCTTTGTGCAACAACCCTAAGATTTTTTATTGGATAATACTAATTAATAATCTGCAACCAGAAGTCTATATAACTTAAGTAGCTATATAGATTCTATTACTGTAAATTGCGAATGTTAACTTATTTGACTATCTTTCTTTATTAGCTATTTCAGTAACAATTCTTTCAATAAATGCATCTAGCTTAATAGCACCTTCATCATCATTTTTTCTGCTTCTTACAGAAACTTCATTGTTTGCAGCTTCTTTTTCTCCAACAACTAAGATGTAAGGAGTTCTTTCAAGTCTTGCTTCTCTAATCTTGTAACCAATTTTTTCAGCTCTATAGTCAGCTTCAACTCTAATACCTCTATTTTTTAAGGCTTTTGTAACAGCTTCAGCATAATCATTGTACTTATCAGAGATTGGAAGTATCTTTGCTTGAACTGGAGATAACCATGTTGGGAAAGCACCAGCATATTCTTCTATAAGCATAGCTAAAGTTCTTTCATAACATCCAATTGATGATCTATGAATTATATATGGACGTTTCTTTTCTCCATTCTTGTCTACGTAACTCATATCGAATCTTTCAGCTAAAGCAAAATCAATTTGAATTGTGAATAATGTGTCTTCCTTACCATGAACATTTCTAAATTGTAAATCAAGTTTTGGACCATAGAAGGCAGCTTCATCATCAGCTTCAATATAATTAATCTTTAAGTGATCTAAGATATTTCTCATTGTATCTTGAGTTTTATTCCAAGCCTCAGGATCATTGATATATTTTTCAGTATTGTTTGGATCCCATTTAGAGAATCTATAAGTTATTTTTTCAGCAATTCCTAGAGTTCCCATTAAATATTGAATTAATTCAAGTACACCTTTAAATTCTTCTTCCAATTGTTCAGGAGTAACAATTAAGTGACCATCAGCTAAAGTGAATTGTCTAACTCTTATAAGACCGTGCATTTCGCCTGAAGCTTCATTTCTAAATAAAGTAGAAGTTTCACCGTATCTGATTGGAAGATCTCTATAGCTGTGTTGTTCAGCATTATAAATTGTATATTGGAATGGGCAAGTCATTGGTCTTAAAGCAAATACTTCATCATCTTTTTCCTCATCACCTAATACAAACATACCATCTTTATAGTGATCCCAGTGACCAGAAATTTTATATAAATCACTCTTAGCCATAAGGGGAGTCTTAGTTAAAAGATAGCCTCTTTTTTCTTCTTCATCTTCTACCCATCTTTGAAGAGTTTGAACTATTTTAGCACCCTTAGGCATTAATAATGGAAGTCCTTGACCTACATTTTCGTCAGTTGTAAATAATTTTAATTCTCTACCAAGTTTATTATGATCTCTCTTTTTCGCTTCTTCTAAGGCTTCTAAGAATTCATCTAAATCAGATTTCTTTAAGAAGGCAGTACCATAAATTCTAGTAAGCATTTTATTTTTTTCATTGCCTTTCCAGTAAGCACCAGCACTTCTAGTAAGTTTTATAGCTTTTACTGATTTTAAGGATAAAAGGTGAGGACCAGCACATAAATCAGTGAAGTCACCCATTGTATAGAAAGAGATTACTTCATTTTCTGGAAGATCGTTTATTAATTCTACTTTATAAGGTTCATCTTTCATTAATTCTAAAGCTTCATTTCTTGGAAGTTCAGATCTTTCTATAGTTGGATTTTCCTTAATTATTTTTTGCATTTCTGCTTCAAGCTTTTCTAAATCAGCAGCAGTAAAAGCTGTTTCTCTATCGAAGTCATAGTAGAAACCATTAGCAATAGAAGGTCCTATAGCTAATTTTGTTTCAGGAAATAATCTTTTTACGGCATAAGCTAGAACGTGTGAGATACTATGTCTTACTGTATCTTTACCTTCTTGAGAATCAAAGGTGCATATATTTAAAGATACATCTTCATTAACTTCTGTTCTAAGATCTACCACTTTCCCGTTAATTACACCACAACAAGCATTTCTAGCTAAGCCTTCACTAATAGACTTAGCAATTTCATAAACTGATAATCCAGCTTCAAGTTCTTTAACTGAACCATCTTTTAAAGTTACTTTTATCATTTCAAATCCTCCCTTTAATTAGTTAACAATTTATGCCCGTTAGTATATCCTGCGGGCAGCTAACAGTTATGGATGAAATCACTATGTGATTTCTAAATTAATTTAAATAAAAAAACTCCGTCTCTAAAAATATAGAGACGGAGTAATATTCCGTGGTTCCACTCTAATTACCTAATATAGATTAGTCAAAGTATTTTGTGGATATTTATAAACACAAAATTACAACTTTAAAATAATCTAATAAAATAGGTCACTTAAACTTATCGTAACGTGATAATAACGGACTTTATTAGAGTCACTCAGAGGTGGTTTTCAGTCTAAATTTATTTAAGAATAATCACACCAGCATATTCTCTCTCTGAAAATAAGATGTTAGCTTACTGTCCTCATCAACGTATTATTATATTAATATTTTTAATTATAAGCATTCAAATTTTTCATGTCAATAAATTAACAAAAAAATTTTAGAAGTAATTTATTTAAATAGGATATATTTAGTTGTTTTAACAAGAATTTAATCAGATTTTAATAGAGAATTTATTATGTTGCAATAGAATTGTACCGTAAGGAAAATATTAGTACTTGCTTCAGGAGGTAGAAATGAATAAAAAAATTAGAAGCATAAAGGTTAAAATTATAATGTTTTTAATACCTATGTTACTTATGGCATTTATAGTATTATCTCTGTTAGGGTACAAATTTGCAAGTGACTCTTTAAGGGAAAGTAACCTTAATATAATGTCAGATGTTACGAATGCTGCTGCAAAAAGAGCAAATGATCAAATAGAAGGTGAGATTAAAAGTCTTGAAGTTGTTGCAAGTAATCCTCAAATTAGTGATGCAAATATACCTTTAAAGGATAAGATAGAAATTATAAAACCAGCGCTAAAGACAATTGGACAATTACAACTGAGCATAAGTGATAAAAATGGACATTCAATAGATACAGATGGAAATGAAAAAGAAATGAAAACATCTCAAAGCTTTATGAAATCAATAGGTGGAGATAATTTTATAACCAATCCATATATAGACCAAGCTACAAAGAAAAAGGTTATATCCTATTCAGTGCCTATTAAAGATTCTGGAAATAATGTAATTGGAGTTATAACCTCAGTAAAAGATTGTGAGGATTTTTCAAAATTAAATGAAGGAACAAACTTTTTAAAAACAGGAAGTTCTTTAATTGTAGATAGTAATGGAAATTTTATAGTTGCAAAAGATCAGAGCTTAGTAAGTGAAAATAAAAATATAACTAACATGACATCAGATAAAGGTTCATTAGATCAATTAAACAATATAGGTAAAGATATGATTACTGGAAGTAAATCTGGTATAGGGAAATATATGTACGAGGGCAAATCGATGTATATATCATACAGTGCAATTGGAAATACTGGTCTTTCTATTGGTGTTACTGTTGAGGAAAAGGATTTGTTAGGTGCATTAAATAACTTAGGAATTGTTGATACTGTTATAACAATAATTATGATATTGTTAATATCTGTGATAATTGTTGGAGTTATAATTAAAATGATAAATAGATTGTTAGGTGCTAAAACTTATGTAGATAGTATTGCAAAGGGAGATTTCTATACTTCAATTGATAAAAAATATATTAAGGCAAATGATGAAATAAGTGAAATATGTTTAAGCGTTGATAAAGCTAAAAAGTCCGTTGGAGGAATGATAAGATCTGTAAGAGATAATGCCAATATAGTTAGAGATGGGTCATTATCATTAAGTGAAATTGCAGAAAAATTATCTGTACTTACAGAAGAAATATCGGCATCTATAGAGGAAGTTTCAGCAAATACTAATAAGCAAAACTCTGATTTTCAAGTGATAACAAATAAGTTATCAAGCTTCGCAGAAGAAATAAATTTAGCTAAAGATAGAATTCATTTAATCAATAAAGATGTTTTTGTAATAAACGATAAATCTTCAAAAGGAACTAGTAATATAAAAGAATTAAATACTGGAATTACGAATGTTAATGATACTTTTCAAAAATTTTCAATCAGCATTGAATATATACAGAGCGATATGAAAAATGTTAATGAAATAACTAATATCATAAATGGAATTGCAGAGCAAATAAATCTATTGGCATTTAATGCAGCTATTGAAGCTGCTAGTGCAGGGGAAGCAGGAAGAGGCTTTAATGTTATAGCATCAGAAGTCAGAAAGCTTTCCGACAAGAGTAAAGAATCAGCAAAGAACATTTATGTAATAATAAAGAGGCTTATGGATGTAATAAACAAGCTTGTGGAAGAGTCTGAAAATATGGATGGTGAACTTGAAAGACAAAAGAACATAATTTATAATACATCAAGTTCATTTGAAGAAATTGCAGAATTAGTTAAAGAAATTACACCTAAGGTTTCTGACATAGAAAAGGTGTTTGAAGGTATTAGCGATAACAAGGATTCAATTGTAGATACGGTATATGGCTTATCAGAAGAAATAAAAGAAACATCAAGCTCATTAGAACAAGTGACTGATTCTTCAGGAGAACTTGCACAAATTGCGGAAGAAGTGAATACTAGATCAGACGTTTTATTAGATAAAGCTAATGATCTTGGAGAAAAAGTAAGACAATTTAAGATTGATGAAGATGAAGGTCATATGAAAGCAGTTTTAAATATAGAAGAATCAAATTCAGATGTTGAAGAACATGATTCAAGTATTGAAGAAGCACATTTAGAAAATGAGAATTCCGAAAATGCATTAACATTAAATGAAGCTGAAGGCGATGAGAACTATGAATTACCAGTAGAAAAAGAAGAGATTCAAGAAACTATTAGAGAAGAAGCTGAGATAGAGGAAATAAAAGAGATTGAAAATTTAGATTTACAATTGGACGAGACAATTATAGAGAATGAAATATTAGAGGAAGAGATAATTGATGAGAAAGAAAGGCAAGCACAATTATTAGATGAATCTGATAATAAAGAAGATAATAATATATCAGCAGAGAAAGATATAGATTTAGATACTTATGCAGAGCAAGAGAATGAAACGCATATTAAGAAAGAAGAGTTCCAGGAAGATTATGAAGAAGATGACATGAGAGAAGAGGATGTTGTGTAAAATATTTCAAATTAAATATTGATTTCAGTGGTAAAAAAGGAATATAATTACTATAGGCGAATGCGAAAGGCTAGCATATGTACTATTATAATATGTAATTAGCTTGGTATTCTAATTATGCCTAAGTGGGCGGAAGTGACTCAATGGTAGAGTGTCACCTTCCCAAGGTGAACGTTGCGGGTTCGAGCCCCGTCTTTCGCTCCATTGTTTGTTAGATGAAAAAATTAAAAATTAATTGATAGGAAATTAATTTTACAGAATAGAAATTTAATAAAATACAAAAACAATCCACCCTTTTGAAGGTGGATTGTTTTTGTGTAAAATTTGTAAATAAAATGTTTTTCTAATTTTATATTATAATTAAGAATTTAATAATTATCTTCAATCAATTTATCTAGAGTTAAATTAACAATCATTTCTTCCGAATAGAAATTTTCGCCCATTATTTTGAAAATCACTTCTGATTTTTTATAACCTTCTTTATAAAGCTTCAAATTTTTAGTTATTCTTTTAAGGGTATTTTTAGGAATATTTAATTCCAATGCTAATTCCTTAAAAGAGTAGTAATCTTTTTTTAACATATCATATAGCCTATTTTGAAGATCTAATTTATATCTAAGATCAACTTCTTTGGATTGATGGGGACCATACTTCCCGCGATGATGAGATGGACATAAATATTTATAATTCAATTCTATATCAAAGCCACCTTCACTTCTGTGAACAATATGATGTATATCAGCTTCAGAATTACATATTTCACATAAAGACAATGCTAATCCTCCTTAGAATTCACCTTATATATCCCTTAAGGTATATATAGTCTTAAAAAGTTTAGTATAAAAAATTACGATTTTTATAGTTTAAAAGTAAAATAAATTTGGATTTCATATCAAATCCCTTAATATTTTATATTATAAAGTAATGGAGAGAAAATATCAATTTTAATATAGAATATAAAATTCAATTATGTGGAAATAAAAGTCAAAAAGTGGTATAATAATAATATAAAAATAAAATACTAAAAAATGAATATCTATAATAAAAAAGTCTTCTTAATACTTTACAGCATAACCGATATTACCTAGATATTATATTTTATAAAATATTGAATTGGAAGGTGAATAAAGTGAGAGAAAATTATAATTCTTTTGAATTTTGGGAAAACGTTATCAGTAAGAACAAGACAATAAGAGGGCATATGTTTATGCAAAAACCACCGACCGAGAAAAGTGTTTATTTTCATACACTTATATTTGGAAATAAAAATGGAATAAATAATATATGGGGATATGTTCCTAATATGCGATGTTTGATTGGATATATTCAATATTCATTTTTGCAGGAAGCTTTTTATAAATGGATATATGGAAGAGAAAGAATAATAACTAGAATTCCGCATTTAACAGTAGATAAGATCATCCAAGAAGGAGAGAACTCGAATAAAATAAGTAAGGAAACTGCTTTCAATATGAGAAGAGATTATGAATTTCTAGATTTCTTGTGGAATAAGCCAAGTCATGAAGTTGACGTTGAGTTAAGGAAATTCTTTAGGGACTTTAATAAAAGATGGATGGGAAATAATAAGGAATTTATATATATAAAAATTTTTAAGACACCACAGGAATTAGGAGAATTCGTAATTTCTTCAACATTATTAACCAGCTCAGAAAAAGAATTAGAAGACAGAATGGGGATTACAATAGAACAATGGAAGGATATTTGTAGTGGAGCTATAGTCAATACAGACAAAGGTGAAGTTTTTAGAAATACTTTACTAAAAAAATTAAGTCAGGTACTTTAAAATATAATAATCCATTAAATATGTTATTTCTTACCCAGTGTGGGGATAAGAAATAATATTACTAAAAAAGATAACAAGTCATTATGTAAGTTTAGTTTTCCTTCTGAAAAACTAATTACATTTTGACTTGTTATCTTCATTTTATAAATTTATTTTTTCAACAGAAGCTATACTTTGGGAGGAGATTCCAAGCATTTCACCAGTAAATCCAAGACCTTCTTCAGTTGTAGCTTTAATATTAATTTTATCAATATCGATATTAAGAGCTTTTGATATATTCTCACGCATATTTTCAATATGTGGCAGCATTTTAGGTTTTTGAGCTATTATTGTGGCGTCTATATTATTTATTGAATATCCAGCATCCGAAATTAATTTGCCAGTATCTTTAAGCAATGCAATGCTAGAGATATTTTTAAATTTATTATCTGTATCTGGAAAGTGTCTGCCAATATCTCCAAGTGAACATGCTCCGAGTAAAGAATCCATTATAGCATGAATGAGGACATCAGCATCAGAATGCCCCAAAAGTCCTTTTTCAAAGGGAATTTCAACTCCACCTAAAATTAATTTTCTATTCTCAACTAATTTATGCACATCATATCCGAGTCCAACTCTCATATAGTCACCTCATTTCAATGTTTTAAGATCGTATATATTCTAACATACTATTAGGAGAATATAAAATAATATATTACCAGGATAATTAATTAAAATTACGTTTGATTCTTATTGTATCCGTGCTTTGAGATGGGTGGCTCTTAAGATTAAATTTAGTTAACAATAGGATAAGGATTCTATTTACAATAAAATGTATAAAGGTTACTCTGCGCTTTTTGATAAAATCTACATATATAATTTTCCCCTTCATATAATTAGCTCCCAAATATTATTTTAAAATTAAATTTAAACATATAAAGTCTAATATATATAATTTTATATGCTATAATACATAGTATGAAGAAGTTATATAAAGGGTTAATATTTTAAAGAGGTGTTAATATATATGGAGAATTCTAGCTTTAATAAAAATAGGTATGTATTTGCTTCTATGCCAGTGATGTCATTAATTGGAGATTCAGTGGATGAAAGCAAAAGCAGACAAATAGCCTTATTTTTAAATGAATTAAATATGTATAATGTATTGCTCAAGGATCTGATTAATTTCCCTTTAAAAGAAAGGGAAAGAAATGTTGCTTTAAACATAGCTTTTTATATAATTAATGATGAGGAACTGCTTGAAGTGGTAGCTAGAAAAAAGGAGTTACCTATATCAAAGGTTAGTAAAGCGACAAGAATTAAAGCTGATTATTTGGAGAAATGCAAGGATTATATCATAGCATATTACATAATTTTAGTTAACCCCAATTATAAGTGTATACAGGATTCTCTTAATATAAAGTTAAAAGAAGATGATAAAATAATAAGCATTTCGGGGAAAAGTAAAAATCTACATAAAGGATTAGTAATTAAATTATTTAAAAGAAGTGCATATATAATAACTTCTAAAGGAGAATTCATTAAAATAAAACCTGATGCTGAAGTGAAAATTGGAGAAGTATGTGAAGGTAAAGAGAAAAAGCTTTTAGGAGATTTTAAGATACATATTTCTATTTTATTAGTTATACTTATAATGATTGCAAGCGGTATAATTGTTGAATATAGAAGAACTCAAAGTATAATTGTAATTGAAACGACTTCGAGGATAAAAATAAGTATCAATAAGTCAAATAAAGTTATATATGCATATTCGGACACGGACAAAGGAAAAGAACTTATTGAAAGTACTAACATTCTAAATGATGGAGTAGATGATGCTATAGCTAAGATGTTAGAGTATGCGTCAGATAATAATATGATAGATTCAAGTAAGAAAGTTTTGATAACCATTAGTGGACAACCAATAAAATATGGATTGCTTTCAGAGACCGATAAAGTTATATCTAAAGATAATATACCTATAATTATAAATAATTCAGGTAATCAACAAAAATTACCTAAATATTCAACCGAAGCTGACGATGATGAATAATATTCAAGTAAGCCTTGAACCTGTTATTTATTTTCATGTGCCTGAGCTGAAAAATGACTCTCATTAAAATTGGGGGTTATTTTTTTGTTCCATTTAAAATTTCTTTAAATGTAGTAATATCATAATTAGAACTGATGTAAATTCTATCAAGCTTAAATGGATCATCATCTCTATCAGATAAACCTCTATTAGTGGTAAAGCCTAATTTATAACCAGCTGCTTTTGCAGCCTTTATGCTATCATCGTTGAAATGTCCAAATGGATAAGCAATAGCATATACTTCTCTTCCGGTTATCTCCTCCAATGTTTTCTTAGATTCTTGCAATTCACGTAATTGTTTATCATATGGTAGTTCATTTAATTTAATATGATTAACAGTATGACTTTCTATGTCTATGCCAGAGTTTAGCATTTCGGTTATAGCTTCTTTTGATAGATAATAAGAGCCATCTAAATTAGAAGTTATGCAGAATATAGTTGCTTTCATATTTAGGGCTTTTAGTATAGGAAAGGCATTATAATAGTTATCCATATATCCATCATCAAAGGTTATAACTATACTTTTTTTAGGTATTGGTGAATTATGCAACAAGTAAGCACTAAGTTCATTCATGGTTAAGGTTGTATAGCCTTCATCTTGTATATACTGGAGTTCAGCTTTTAGATTTTCAGGTGTTATTATAACTTCATTATCAGCACTTTCACGGACAGAATGATAATATAGTACAGGAACACCCCTGTTATCATTAACCAAATCAACTTTGTCAAAAGAGTTCATAGTTTGATTTTTAGTAACTTCACTATTATTATAATTTGCATGCTCATTTATGTTGGCCTCAGCTTCTGAGTGATTTATGAAATTACTCTTATTAATTAGAGCTTTTTTATAAGAAATATTAGAATATGTTAAATATGTACAAAGTATTAGAAATAAGATAAGGCAGCTAATTAATACTTTTGCTACTCTGAAAACGTTTTTTAATAAAGGTTTAGTTATGTATGAGACGATTCTTTTTGACATAAATATGTTGATTACCTCCTTAATTAAGCTAGAAGAGAATACTCTGTTATCATTATATCCTAAATTATAATAAAATTTACATAAACTTATAGGAAATTAAAGCATATTTTAATTATGTTATGTGAGAATTGGAATAAGATTTCTAAAAGAGTAGCATAATATAAAAATAGTACAACTTATTAACATTATCCACAAGTGCCTGTGGATAAGATGTTATAAAGATGTTAATATACATAATTTTACATGTTAATTTTGTGGATACACGGAAAACTGTACTATGAATTCGGTGATTGAGGAGGTGTTATTATGGGTATCTTAACTAATATAGCGGGAATAATTATAATGGGATCAATGTTATATACAACTTATCCACAACAAGTGTTTATAAGTTCTCAGGTGCAAAGTGAGAGTAAGCTTGAAATTGGTGAAAAATCTATAATTAAGAATTTGGAATATTTAAAAGAGGATGTAAAAATACCACAATTAATAAATGGAAATGATGAAAAGAAAATAAGCTCAATAAATGATAAAATAACCAGCGATATCATGCCTAAGGTAGAGGAAGCTGAAAAGACTTCAGAGGAGTATTTTGGTGGAATAGAAAAAGAAAGGCCTACATTTCCATATGAAATATATTCAAGATATACAATAACTAAGGATAGCAATTCAATTATTAGTCTATATGATGATTATTATGAATATTTAGGAGGAGCTCATGGAATGACAACAAGGAGCTCTTATACAATTGATAGAAAACAAGAAAAATTATTAAGCTTAAAGGAATTATTTACTGAAGGTTATAATTATAAAGATACAATAAATAAAGAAATAAAGACAGAGATAAATAAGCATCCTGAAAATTATTTTGATTCAGGAGATTCGTTTAAGGGAATTAGTGATAATCAAAGTTTTTATATAGAAGAAGATAATCTCATAATTTATTATCAATTATATGATTTGGCACCATATGTATTTGGATTTCCTGAATTCAAAATTCCATTGAAATCATTTGATAAAAATTTTATTTATTCTTAATCTAGTTAAATATAATATGAAAATTAACATATAGAATGGATGTAAAAAGAAGATGCCTATAAATCATAGAACATCTTCTTTTATTATAAAATTCAAAAGTTGTTTTTAATATGCATTATGAGCATTAATATTTTGATTTCCTCTAAAACCATAACCATCTGAAATAATTCTGCCAATTCCAGTTATTTTTCCAGTTATGCAGCCTCTGCAGTGAGCTGGAGTATCACCTGTGCATATCTTACCTGGGTATAATGCATAGAGTTTCCTGTATTCACCTTCAGTAACATTAGGCATTACAACATTAGCTCCACTTTGAAGTGCCTTTACTCTGCCATTAGGTGCTAGAGATTCCATAGCAGTTGTGGCTGGAATGTTTATGTCTGGAAGAATTAGTCTAGTTATAGCCATAACCTTTAGAGCTAAAGTAAGACTTCCACCTTCTGCATCCTTTAAAGGAGTATCTTCATTTGGAATAAATGGACCTACACCTATCATATCTGCATTAATTTCTTTAAAAAACAATATGTCTTTAGCTATAGACTCTAAAGTCTGGTTTGGAAGTCCAACAAGAATACCACTTCCAACTTCATATCCTAAATCACCTAAATTTTTTAGACAATTTAATCTTTCTTCAAAGCTCATATTAGGATCCATAGCTTCATAAAGTTTTTTATCAGTGGTTTCAATACGTATTAAGTATCTATCTGCACCAGCTTCTTTAAATGCCTTATATTCATCATAAGTTTTTTCACCTAAGCTTAATGTTAAAGCAACACCTAATTTTTTTATTTCTTTTACTATAGATACCATTCTATCTTTGGTGAAGTAATCATCTTCACCACCCTGAAGAACAATAGTTTTGTAACCATAGCTGACAGCTTTTTTTGCAAAATCAACAATTTCATCTTGAGTTAGTCTATATCTTTTAAGGTTTGTATTGTCACGTCTAAGTCCGCAGTACATACAATTTCTTTTACAGATGTTTGTAAATTCAATTAATCCACGCAAGTGTACATAGTTTCCTAAACATTCATTACGAACATCATCAGCAGCTTTAAAAAGTTCTTCATTTATATCATCATTTTGTAATAATTGCAATATTTCTTCTTCATTTAAATTATGAGTAAGTTTAGCTCTTTCAATAAGTTTGTTCATACATCCTCCTAAGTTAAAATATAAGTAATTGCTATTAGTATACTATATAATTTATAAATATAACAACAATATACTTAAAGCTGTAAGTTAATATTTATGCAGCCTCAGTTTGTGAAATATTAGCAGTTTTTTCTTGATGTTTATCATCCATGCTTTCTAAGAAATCTTTAATTATTCTAAAGATTTGTATTATTAAAGTAGGAATGAAAGCAAGAAAATGAACTAATAATAATTGGTTAGTTACAAGTGGAGTTATTTCAAATAATCTTTGAAGGATAGGTACAAGTAAGACTAGGTTTACAAGTACAACACCAGTTATAAAGGCAATCCAGCTGAATTTATTAGCGAATACTCCAAGTGAAAAAATTGATTTTTTACCTCTACAGTTAAATCCATGGAATAACCTTGCCAAACATAAGGTACTAAAGGCCATAGTCATTGCAATTCCATGATTACCAGTATTTAAACCAATATGATAAGAAGTCATGGTGAATACCCCTATAAGCAAACCTTGAATACAAATCTCTCTAATGAAATCTTTATTTAATATAGATTCTTTTGAATCTCTAGGCTTATCCTTTAGAACATCTTTTTTAGATTTTTCCATACCAATTGCTATTGCTGGTAAGCTATCGGTCAATAAGTTTATAAACAATAAATGCACCGCAGCAAATGGAACAGGAAGAGCTAATAGTGAGGAATAGAGAACTGCAAGTATTCCTGACATATTACCTGAAAGAAGAAATTTAATTGAATTTTTTATATTGGCGTAAATGTTCCTTCCATTAGTAACTGATTTAACAATAGTTGCAAAGTTATCATCTGTTAAAATCATTGACGCAGCATCTTTTGAAACTTCTGTACCTGTTATTCCCATTGCAATACCAATATCAGCTTGCTTAAGTGCAGGTGCATCATTAACACCATCTCCAGTCATAGCAACTATTTTACCTTTATCTTGCCATGCTCTTACTATTCTTATTTTGTGCTCAGGAGATACTCTTGCATAAACTGAAATATGTTTAAGTTTAGAATTAAGTTCATCATCAGACATTTTATCAAGTTCTAAACCTTCTACAGCTAAGTCACCTTCCTGCAAAATTCCAATCTCCTTAGCAATAGCAGAAGCCGTAATTTTATGATCACCAGTAATCATAATTGGTTTAATAGAAGCTTTAATACAATCACTAACAGCCGCTTTAGATTCTTCTCTAGGAGGATCAATCATTGAAATTAATCCAAGGAAAGTAAAGTCAGTTTCATCTTCTAAAGTCAGCTCTTTATTTTTATCAAGTTCCTTGTAAGCAAAAGCTAAAACTCTTAAACCTTGAGATGAAAGCTCACTATTAATATTATTTATATTGACTTTATCTTGAGATGAAAGTTTCTGCACGCCTTTTGATGTCTTTATTGAGGTTACTCTATTTAATAATACGTCAAGAGCACCTTTAGTAATCATTATATATTTATCGTCAATGACATGAAGTGTGCTCATAAGCTTTCTATCAGAATCAAAAGGAAGTTCTCTAAGTCTTGCATAAGAATTTCTATATTCAATTTCATTCATAGAATACTTATGTCCTAAATTAACTAAAGCTACTTCTGTAGGGTCACCAATCTCATTACCATCTATAGATGTAGAATCATTACAAAGTATAGAACTTGTTAAAAGGAAGTTAGTATTAGGGTCGGTAATGTCTATTATATTATCATCGATTAATTTATTATCAACAAAAATCTTTTTAACTGTCATCTTGTTTTGTGTTAAAGTACCTGTTTTATCAGAGCAAATAACAGATACGCAGCCTAAGCCTTCAACAGCTTTAAGCTTTTTTATAATTGCATTTTCTTTAGCCATTGATTGGGTACCTATAGCAAGTACTATTGTAACTATGGAACTTAGAGCTTCTGGAATAGCAGCAACAGCAAGGGCAACGGCGAACATTAGCGAATCTAAAATATCTGTACCTCGATATATACTTAAACCAAATACAATAGCACATATTCCAATAATAGAAATTGCAAGCTTTTTAGAGAAGTCATTTAAAGAGGCTTGAAGTGGAGTAGTTTTCTCCTGAGTTGATTCCATAAGAGAAGCAATCTTGCCAAGTTCTGTATTCATACCAGTATTGGTAACAAGGATAGTAGCTCTACCATAAGTAACTAATGAACTAGAAAAAACCATATTCTTTTGGTCACCTAAAGCAACATCATCCTTTGCAATAATCTCTGAGAACTTGTCCACACTTTCTGATTCACCTGTTAAAGAACTTTCATTAACTTTAAGAGAGAAATTTTCTAGAATTCTGCCATCGGCAACAACTAGATCGCCAGCTTCCAAGACTAAAATATCTCCAGGAACAACATCCTTAGATGGAATTTCAATTTTAACACCATCCCTAATAACCTTAGCATTAGGGGCAGATAAAGCTTTTAAACTATTAAGAGACTGCTCTGCTTTAATATATTGAATAGTCCCTAAAATAGCATTCATAACTATAACAATTAAAATAACAAGTGTACTTTCAATATTACCGGTCATAGCTGAAATAATAGCAGCAGCAATTAGAATAATCACTAATAAGTCCTTAAATTGATCTAGAAATACAGAGAAAGTGTTTTTCTTCTTTTTCTCATTTAAAATGTTTTCTCCAACTGAAGTTAAGGTTTCAGCAGCTCTCTTGTTAGTCAGGCCATTTAAGGTTACATCAAAGTCTTCAAGAGATTTTTCAATGGTTTTTGAAAAGTATTTTTTCATTTATATCATCGTCCTTTCCAATTTAATAGAGGGATAAGGCTACTTTGGAGATTTTGGATAAATAAAAAGAGACTTTTAATATAACTTCAAAAATTTGAAGTTATATTAAAAGTCTCGTTACCACAAGGGCATATAACACCAGACTAAAAGTTAGTCGAGATTGTTGATGTTATAATTTATAACTACTCCCTCTTAAATATATATTATCTGTTTATATTAGTATATTATAGAAAAGATAAAATGTCAATGATAAATACTTTAAAGGTTAATTAATATCTCTTAATATAGTTTGAATCGAGAATTATATTTTCTATACTTTATTTTTTGTAAATCTTAATTTAAAATAGATAATTATGGGAAACAAATAACATTAACTAATTAAGTAAGAGTGGAGGTTTAATTTATGACTGGACTTGTACTTGAAGGTGGAGCCTTTAGAGGGCTATTTACGGCAGGTGTACTAGATGCACTTTTAGATATAAAAGCAGAATTAAAATATATTATTGGAGTATCAGCAGGAGCAACTAATGCATATTCATATGTTTCTAAGCAAAGGGGAAGAAACCTAGAAATAATGGAAAGATTTATGGACAATAAAAGATATATTAGCTATGGAAATCTAATTAGATGCAGATCTATCATGGATTTAGAATTTGTGTTTGATGAGATACCAAATAAGTATTGTCCATTTGATTACAAAGCCTTTTATGAATTTGAAGGAAAAATGCTAGCTGGTGCTTTTAATATTGAATCAGGAGAAAACGAGTATTTTGATAAGGATTTATTAGACAAGAGAAATTCCATACTTAGGGCAAGTATAGCAATACCATTAGTATTTCCATTCGAAAAAATTAATGGTAAATATTATGCAGATGGAGGCCTCTTAGAGCCTATACCAATTAATAAATCAATAGCTGATGGTAATGATAGGAATATAATAGTTCTAACAAGAAATGAAGGATATAGGAAAAAACAGTCTAAAGCTAACATGATGACGTACAGACTTTATAAAAATAAATATCCTAAATTAGCTAATGTACTAAGAGACAGACATATTAAATATAATGAACAGCTTGATTATTGTAATAAGTTGGAATATGATGGAAGAGCGATTATAATAAGGCCAACTGTAGATATGAATATAAATAGATTTGAAAAAGATAAGGCTAGGCTGAAATCAATATACGAAAATGGTTATGATTTAGTTATAAAAGATAAAGAGAAAATACTAAGTTATATAAAATAGGTTGCTTTTATTTATGAAATTATGGCAAGTATGCTGCTGGGTTTTTATATAAAAGTAAATATATGTATAGAAATAAGAAAGAGTAGTGGAATATTGCCAATCACTCTTTCTTATTTTATATATAAAGTTGTTAATATTTTTATGTGTATCATAACAAAAATAAAATTTATAAAACCTTTATAATAATTTTTTCCTCTTATACAATAGGAGCTTCAAAAGAAAGAGAGGTGTAAATATGGAAATAGAAGAAATAGTAACGCGTTGCAAGAACGGAGAAAAGGAAGCATTTCGTGAACTCTTAAAAACTGTGGAAAGAAAGGCACTAGCAACTGCTTATTTCTTGTCAGGGAATAGAGGAATAGCTGAGGACATACTTCAAGAAACATATATGAAATGCTTTATTGAGATAAATAAACTTAAAGAGCCGCAGGCGTTTAAGGTATGGTTTTTTAAAATACTTGTCCGAACTGGATGGGAAATGTCAAAAAGACAGTCAATCTTAGTTCCTACAGAGATAACATCAGAAAATGAGAAACTATTTTATGATAAAAATAGAGATAGTAATAATGTAATTGATGAGTACGAAATAAAGAATATTATGGAAAATGCCATAAATAATTTAAGCCAAAATTTAAAAACAGTTGTTATTCTATATTACTATAATGATATGTCTATAGATGAAATTTCAAGAGTTACAGGATGTTTCAAAGCTACAATAAAATCGCGCTTGTTTTATGCAAGAGCTGCTTTGAAAAAGCAGTTAAGTAGCTGTATTGAAATGGAGCATGGAATAAGTACAGCTAAATAGAAAGGAGTGTAATTAAAGTGAAGAATAAATATTATTTAGATAATGTGCTAAAATCTGTTATAGATGATAATCTTTCCAATATTGAAATTTCAAGAGATGTTTTCACCGAGTCTTGGAACAGGAAGGAGAGTGGAATAAGTAAAAAAAGATACTATAATATTCAAAATGTAAAAAGGACAGTATTAGTATCTGTATGTTGTGTGGCATTAGTCATTAGTGGAGTTTTTACATTCTTTCCAGGAGCAAGAGTTACTGCACAAGATGCACTTAAAACTATATTTGTACCTGATAAATCTGGAAATGTTATAGAAAAGCCAGAAGATACAGAAGTCTGGTTTAGTGTTGGGGATAAAGTACTAACAGAGAAAAATAAGGTTGATATGGAAAGAAAGCTTGGCTTCAAGGTTAATTTACCCGGTGAAATTGGTAAGTATACCTATAAAAGCGATGACAGTTTTGCTCTAGCTCCAAGAGTTATTGTGTGTGCTCGTGTAAAATATAAAGATGAAGATAAAATAAGGGATAAATTAAAAAAGGCGTTAGATGATGATAAGATTTTTGAGGAACTTGAAAAAGATTATGAGTTGGATAGTTATGCTAGTTCGTCATATGTAGATGATCAAGGACATAAATTTAGGATTACTCTATCTAAAGATGTAGAGGCACCTCAAAAAAACGTTCAAGATAATATAAAAGAAGTGAATATTGATAATACTGAATGTATAATTTTACAGGACAAGAAATTTAACTATGGTTTTAAAATGTATGATGATGGAAGTTTTGGGAATGATATGGAACATAAACCAATTAGTAGTGAAGAACATTATAATATGTTCTGGACATATAATGGAGTAAAATATTATTTAGACATCGGTAAAAATTCTTCAGATATTGATGCAGCTATAGAATTTGCAACAGATTATATTAGAATTTTACAACAATAGTAGGATAAGAAATAGTAAGGCAAGTGTTTCACTTGCCTTATTTATTAATTAAAGATGCGATATTCCCGTTTAATGTTTGGTGAGAATATAGAAATTTATTTACAATAAAAAAAGCATATTACTTCTTTAATAGGTTAATAATAAAAAATATTTAGAAATTAAGATGAAGAATAGTTCTCATCATATGTAATTGTAGGATTTAAGTTATCTTTGATGTATAATGTATTAGGAGACATATAAAAAAATAATTAACTAGAAAACGTGTATTAATGCGATGTTATTTTCTTATACGTGTCTAAAGGAAATATAAACTTAAAGATAATCAGTAAATAAGGGAGATACATATGTTCGTAGCTAATAAGAATCCAAAAGTGTATGATCAAGTCATAGAAGAAATCAAAAATAAAATAAAATCGGGAGATATAAAAAAGGGCGACAGATTACCGTCAGAGAGGGAGATGGCAGAATCTCTTGGAGTATCACGTACATCGGTTAGAGAAGCATTAAGAGCTCTAGAGGTGGTTGGCTTAGTAGAAAGCAGGCAAGGGGCAGGAAATTACATAAAAACAAATTTTGATAATTCACTATTTGAGCCTATTTCAGTCATGTTTATGTTGCAGGAAAGCTCACCAAAGGAAATGTATGATTTAAGAGAAACATTAGAGTTACAGTGTGCTAGATTGTCTGCTAAAAATATAGAGGACAATGAACTTGATCTTTTGACAGCAATTTTAGATAGAATGTATATTGCAGAAAGTGAAGAAGAAAGCCTTAAATTAGATATTAAGTTTCACTACTTAATTGCAAAATCCACAAGGAATGTATTACTATTAAATGTTCTTGACGTTATATCACAGCTTGTGGATGAATTTATCCAGAAATTTAGAATGCAAATTTTGCATGCGGGAAACACTAAGGAAAATTTGCTAGAGATACATGAAAATATAGTAAGAGCTTTGAAGCTGAGGGATGAATCAAAAGCGTATAATGCCATGTTAGAACATTTTGAGTTAATCAGAAAAGCTTATGGCTATGAAAATTAGACTTACTTTATAAATAAATAGAAGAGATATACTGGAATAATCAGCATAATTCAAGTTGTACTGATTATTCCAGTATTTGTTTTGTTATTTTTTAAACAAGCCAATATAAAAGAAATGAATTTAAACCTAAGTTATGAAGTTTTTTTAAAGATAATAATTAAATTAATATTATAAAAAATACTTAATAATACATGATTGCTAAGTTATAAAAAAATATGTGCCATGTAAACATTTTCTGTTAAAAAAATAACAATTCTTTACAACGGATATTAAGAGATCTATAATTAAATTAGAAATTGGTCATACCAATTATAAATTGGTATGACAAGTTAATAAAAATCCAAAGATAAAATCATATCTATCCACTTATACGCAAAGCGTGAAAATTATGACTAGTGCTACATAGTAAGTAAACTTTAAAATATAAATTTTTAGGAGGAAAGTTATTATGAATATCTTAGTGTGTATTAAACAAGTACCAGGAACTTCAAAAGTAGAAGTTGATCCAGTCACTGGAGTGTTAAAAAGAGACGGTATAGACTCAAAAATGAATCCATATGATTTATATGCCTTAGAAGCCGCATTAAATATTAAGGAAGATAAAGGTGGAACAGTTAAAGTTTTGAGTATGGGACCTAATCAAGCGTTAAGCGTAATAAGAGAAGCCTATACAATGGGAGCAGACGAAGGAGCCTTGCTATCAGATAGAAGATTTGGAGGGGCTGATGTTTTAGCTACATCATATACAATTGCTCAAGGTGTTAAAGAAATGGGAGATTTTCAATTAATAATTTGTGGTAAGCAGACTACAGATGGAGATACAGCTCAAGTTGGACCTGAAATGGCAGAGTGGTTAAATATACCTCATGTAGCAAATGTAAAAAGTATAATTGAAATAGAAGATTCATTTATTACAGTGGAAATGGACATGCCTGAAAGTATTGAAACTGTAAAAATAGCATATCCATGTTTGATTACAGTAGATAAAGGAATTTTTGAGCCAAGATTACCTTCTTATAAAAAGAAATTATCTACAAAGGATAGAGAAATTAAGATATTTAGTCTTAATGATTTCAATGATAAAAATGAAAAAAATTATGGATTAAACGGTTCACCAACTCAAGTGGAAAGAATATTTCCACCAGAAGTTAATAATGACAGAGAGATGTGGACAGGAAGTTCAAATGAATTAAGTAAAAGAATAGGGAATAAGTTAAAGGCATTGAAATTCATTTAGCTAAGGGACAGTAAGATTAAGAAATGTTTTAATATTTTTAAGTAAAAGAAGGAGACGAGATTATGGCAAAATTGGTTATAAATCAAGATAAGATAACAAATATTGAAGAGTTAATAAAAATTTGTCCTTTTGGTGCTCTTGAGAATAACAATGGAAAAGTTGAAATAAGTGGAGCATGTAAGATGTGTAGGCTTTGTGTCAAAAAGGGACCTAAGGGTGCAGTTGAATATATAGAAGAGGAAGTTAAGGAAATAGATAAAAGTGCTTGGAATGGAATTGGAGTTTATGTTGACCATGTAGATGGAGAGATACATCCAGTTACTTATGAGCTAATAGGAAAGGCTAGAGAATTAGCAGGTAAAATAAATCATCCTGTTTATGCAGTATTTGTAGGCAGCAATATTTCTCACAAAGCAGAAGAGCTTTTGCATTATGGAGTAGATAAGGTTTTTGTATATGATGATAAAGAATTAGAATGTTTTAGAATAGAGCCATATACAGCTGCCTTTGAGGATTTTATAAATAATATAAAGCCAACTGCACTATTAGTTGGAGCGACTACAATAGGGAGGTCATTAGCACCAAGAATAGCAGCAAGATTTAAAACAGGACTTACAGCGGATTGCACAATCTTAGATATAAAAGAAAATACAGACTTAGTTCAGATAAGACCAGCATTTGGAGGAAATATAATGGCTCAAATAGTTACTCCAAATTCTAGACCACAACTTGCAACTGTTAGATATAAAGTTATGACAGCTCCAAAAAGAAGCGAAGAAATTAAAGGTGAAATAGTTAATTGTAAAATAGGTAAGGAAAAATTAAAATCTGGAATTACAGCTCTTGAAATAAAGAAAAAAGCTTCAGAGGTAGGTATAAGTGATGCAGAAGTCATCGTAGCAGCTGGAAGAGGAATTAAGTCAGAAAAAGATTTAGAAATGGTAAAGGAATTAGCTAAAGCTTTAAATGCAGAATTTGCATGTACTAGACCATTGATTGAAGCAGGCTGGGTCGATGCAAAAAGACAGATTGGATTAAGTGGAAGAACTGTAAGACCAAGGCTGATAATAACTTGTGGTATATCAGGAGCAGTTCAGTTTACAGCTGGAATGAATAATTCGGATTATATATTTGCTATTAATACAGATGAAAAAGCACCAATATTCAAGGTTGCACATTATGGAGTTATTGGAGATATGTATGAGGTAATTCCTGAATTAATAGAAAAGATAAAACTTGCTAAGGAGGCATAGGCTATGAGTTATAAAGAAGTTGAATTAAAGGATTATGAATATATATTAGCTATTGCAGAAAATGATAAGGAAAGAGTATTCTTTAGAAGTGAAATAAATGAAGATTATAGTCATGATGAACTAGGTGGAATTAAAAAAATGCCTGACATAGTAATCCAAGCTATAAGTACAGAGGAAGTTTCAAAAGTAATGAAGTATGCTTATGAGAATAACATTCCAGTAACTCCAAGAGGATCGGGTACAGGTCTTGTAGGGGCAGCAGTTCCTCTTAAAGGTGGAATAGTTATCGATCTTAGTAGAATGAATAAAATATTAGAATTAGATGATGAAAATTTGACTCTTACCTTAGAAACAGGCGTATTGCTTATGGATATTGGTAAATATGTTGAAGAATTTGATTTGTTCTATCCTCCAGATCCAGGTGAAAAATCAGCAACAATAGGTGGAAATATAAGTACTAATGCAGGTGGAATGAGAGCTGTAAAGTACGGAGTGACTAGAGATTATGTAAGAGGACTTGAAGTTGTTCTTCCAAACGGAGATGTAGTTAATTTAGGAGGTAAAGTTGTTAAAAATAGTTCGGGTTATTCCTTGAAGGATTTAATGATTGGTTCTGAAGGAACTTTGGGAATAGTAACAAAGGCGATATTGAAACTATTACCACTTCCTAAAAAGGCAGTAAGCCTTCTTATACCTTTTGGCAGCCTTGAACAAGCAATAGAAACTGTTCCTAAAATAATTAAATCTAAATCAATACCAACAGCAATTGAATTTATGCAGAGAGAAGCTATCCTTGCAGCAGAAGAATTTTTAGGAAAAAGCTTCCCAGATAAATCTTCAGATGCATACTTATTGTTAACTTTCGATGGAAATTCCACAGAAGAAATTGAAAAGGATTATGAAAATGTTGCAAATATCTGTTTAGAAGCAGGAGCACTAGATGTATTTATTTCAGATACAGAAGAAAGGCAGGAATCAATATGGTCAGCTAGAGGATGTTTTCTTGAGGCGATCAAGGCTCTAACTAGCGAAATGGACGAAGTTGATGTTGTTGTTCCAAGAAATAAAATTGGAGAGTTTGTAACTTTTACACACGAGCTTGAGCATAAAGCAGATGTAAGAATAAAAAGTTTTGGGCATGCTGGAGATGGAAACTTGCATGTATATATATTAAGAGATGAATTAAAAGAAGATGAATGGCATGCAAAACTAGATGAGGTTATGCAGATCATGTATGATAAGGCTAAAGAATTAAAAGGACAGGTTTCAGGAGAACATGGTATAGGCTTTGCAAAGAAAGGATATTTAAAGCAATCTTTACCTGATGAATGTATAAACATAATGCAGGGAATAAAATTGGCTTTTGATCCTAAGAATATATTAAATCCAGGAAAAGTATGTGAATAAAATTATTATAGTAAATTTTATAAGATAATCAGATACAGTTTAACACTATCGTATATTAAAAATTAATAATACGATAGTGTTTTTTATATAGAGAATAATTCAGCACATAATGGAAAAAACTATATTAAATAATAAAAATATATTGAAAAATAATTCAAAACAAGATAAAATTAAAATATAATAATAATAAACAATATTAAATAAGCTGAAAGGAGAAAGAGAAATGGAGCAAATAATAATGTCTCAAAGGATTGAAAAGTTAAAAGAAAAGATGCTATCTGAAAAAAGATATGCATCAATTGAACAAGCACTTATTATAACAGAAGCATACAAAGAAAATGAAGATAAGCCAGTTATTATAAAAAGAGCATTAGCATTAAAAAATTCTCTTTCAAAATTAAAAATCGGTGTTGAAGCAGAAGAATTAATTGTTGGGAATCGTACAAAGGGTGTTAGATATGGAGTAGTATTTCCAGAGAGCGGAAGTTCATGGATTGATAAGGAATTTGAAAGTCTTCCAACTAGACCTCAGGATAAATTCAATGTAAGAGCAGAAGGTATAGAGAAATTCCGTGGAATTATTAAGCCTTATTGGGAGGGACATTCATTAGAGGATGTCATTAAAGCAAGGTATGGAAAAGAAATTAATGAGATTTCAAAGGTAGTAAAGATAAACCAAAAGGATCATGCTCAAGGGCATATTTGTCCCAATTGTAAAGAATGGCTTAAATTAGGGCCAGAAGGAATAAAACAGAGAGCATTTGATAAAATAAAAAATGCAGGTGGGGAAAATAGAGATTTCTATGAAAGTGTTATTATTGCAATGGAAGGTACACAAGAATTTATGCTTAGATATCATAAATTAATGATAGAAAAAGTAAACAAAGAGACCGATGAAAATCTGAAAGCAAGTATGCTCAAAGTGGCTGAAAACTGCAAAAATCTTTCAATAAGACCAGCGGAGAGTTTTCATGAAGCTGTGCAGGCAATTTGGTTTTTATTTGTCATACTTCATATGGAATCCAATGCATCATCTTTTTCACCAGGGAGAATGGATGAATTTTTATATCCATATTATAAGAAGGATATAGAAAATGGAACGCTTAATAATGAAGAAGTGCTAGAAATTATTGAATGTCTTTGGCTTAAATTTAATCAAATTGTGTATTTAAGGAATTCTCATAGCGCTAAATTTTTTGCAGGGTTTCCGATAGGATTTAATATTGCAATTGGTGGGCAGGATGAAAGTGGGAATGATTTTTCTAATGAATTATCTTTCTTATTTTTAAAAGCGCAAGAGCATTTAGGTTTACCTCAGCCAAATTTATCTGTGAGATTGCATAAGGAAACAAGTGAGAAGCTATTAAAAGAAAGTATAAAGGTTGTAGCAAAGGGAAGTGGAATGCCTCAATATTTCAATGATGAAGCAGTGATTTCAGCAATGATAGATTTAGGCATTAATGAAAAGGATGCACGAGATTATGCGATTGTAGGGTGCGTGGAACTTACCACTCAAGGGAACAATCTTGGGTGGAGTGATGCGGCAATGTTTAATTTGAATAAAGTATTAGAATTGACGCTAAATAATGGAAGATGCTTAATGACAAAAGACTTAATAGGTTTAGATTTAGGTAATTTAACTACTTATAATAAATATGAAGATTTAGAGGAAGCTTTTTCTAAGCAGATAGATTATTTTGTAGATAAGATGATTTTAGCATGCGAGCAAGTTGAAAAGGCCCATATAGATGTTCTACCATCTCCATTTTTATCATCCGTTATTGATGATTGCATAGAAAAAGGAATTGATGTTACAGCAGGTGGAGCAGTATATAATTTATCAGGAATTCAAATGATACAAGTTGCAAATTTAGCAGATAGCTTGGCTGCGATTAAACTTTTAGTTTATGATGAGAAAAGAATCCCTAAAGAAGAATTATTAAAAGCACTACAAAATAACTTTGAGGGATATGAAATTGTACGAGCAATGTTGTTAAATAGAGCACCTAAATATGGTAACGATATTGAATGGGTAGATGAGATTGGAGCTAAATGGGCTAGATACTTTAATAAAAAGCTTAAGAATTATACAAATTATCGTGGAGGCCCATATCATACTGGAATGTATACAGTATCGGCGCATGTTCCAATGGGTGAAAATGTAGGTGCATCTGCAGATGGAAGATATGCAAGATCTCCTTTAGCAGATGGGGGAATGTCACCTGTATATGGAAGGGACATTGCAGGACCTACTGCAGTCTTAAAATCAGTGTCGAGATTAGATAACGTGTTAACTACTAATGGTGGATTATTAAATATGAAATTCCTACCTGAGTTCTTTAAAACAGAAACAGGAATTGATAAATTTTCAAGGTTCTTAAGAGCATTTGTAGATTTAGAAATACCACATATTCAATTTAATGTTTTAAGAAAAGAAGATTTATTAGCAGCGCAGAAGAATCCAGAGAACTATCGAAGTTTGACTGTACGTGTAGCAGGCTATACCGCATATTTTACTGAACTTGCAGGAGAATTGCAAAATGAAATTATAGCTAGAACAAGTTATGGAGATATATAGCTTATGGATGGAGATAATTTAGCAGTACGAGGAAGGATTTTTGATATACGAAGATTTTCAACTCATGATGGAGATGGAATAAGAACAACAATTTTTCTTAAAGGCTGTCCATTAAGGTGTGTGTGGTGCCAAAATCCTGAAGGGATTTCGGAAGATGAGCATCTGATTCACTTTGAAAATAAATGCATAAGGTGTGGACTGTGCGTGAAGAATTGTGTTAATAAATCTGTTATAGAGAAAGATAATAAAATATCTATTATTCAAGAGCAATGTACAGAGGAGCAAAATAAAATTGTTATTGATGTTTGTCCAACAGGAGCATTAACTATGGATTCTAAAGTTTATACTTTAAATGAGATCATAGAAATAGTTATGAGGGATAGAGCATTTTTCAAATATGGCGGAGGAGTTACATTATCAGGTGGAGAGCCGCTTTTTCAAAAGGAATTTACAGTAGTTTTACTAAAGAAACTTAAAGAAATTGGCATAAATACAGCAATTGAAACTTCGTTGTTTGCACCTAGTAAATATGTATTAGAGATATTGCCATACATTGATATAATTTTTGCTGATTTAAAAGTATTTGATGAAGAAAAGCACAAGGCTTTTGCAGGCGTAAGCAATGAACTTATTAAAAGAAACATTAGTCTTGTTTTAGAAAGTGATAAGAAAGATAATATAATTATTAGAACACCATTAATACCAGAGTTTACAGCAAATAAGGAGAATATTAGTGATATAAGCAGCTATATTTCAAAGATATATTCAAATGTAAAATATGAACTATTAAATTATAATCCACTTGCAAAAGCAAAATATAATTTAATAGATAATTTAGATTATTGTTTTGAAGAAAACCCACAAATGTATAGTGACGAGCAAATGAATGAGTTTTATAATATTGCTTATGCAGCAGGAATAAAGAATTTAATTAAGCAATAAGTTTATTTTTATAATAATGTCTTAGAAACTCAGCAATTTTCAGCATATTCTTCAGAATAAATATTCTAATATTTTTAAGAATACAAGAATATTAAAAAGCAAGAATATGAAGTTGTAGAGTTAAAAGCGTTGTTTAAAGTATATATAAGTTAAAAGTAGAGGAGAAGATAGAAATGTTAATATTAATTGATGATGCAAATTTAGATGCAATTAAAAGAATTTATGAAAACTACCCATGTGATGGAGTAACAACAAACCCTTCTATTTTAAAAAAACAAGGTGGAAATCCTATGAAGGTATTAAAGGAAATTAGAGAATTCTTACCAGAAGGTGCACAGCTTCACGCTCAAGTAGTATCATTAACAGCTGAAAAGATGGTTGATGAAGCTCATCATATGCTAGAAGTATTAGGTAAAGATACATTTATAAAGGTTCCTGTAACAAGTGAAGGAATAAAAGCTATGAAATTATTAGCTAAGGAAAATGTTAATATTACGGCTACAGCTATATATACAGCAATGCAAGCGTTTATAGCAGCAAAAGCAGGTGCTAGATATACAGCACCTTATGTAAATAGATTAGACAATATGGGAGCAGATGGTGTTCAAGTGGCAAAAGACATTCACGATATGTTTAAAGTTCATAATTTAAATGCAGATGTATTAGCTGCAAGTTTTAAAAATTCACAACAAGTTTTAAATTTGTGCAAGTATGGAATTGGCTCCGTCACAGCAGCACCTGATGTAATTGAGGGATTAATTAAGCATGATGCAACTACAAATGCAGTAGAAGTATTTACGAAAGATTTTTATGCTTTAGTTGGTGAAGGAAAGACCATGGAAAGTTTATAGCATCAATGAATATAATTTAATAAGAGATAAATTTACATTAAAATGTATGGATATATGTAAACAAACAGAACTGCAGCTCATTGAATTAGAAGCAGGACATAAGGCTGCCTGCAACCTATATAATAAATAAAAATATTTGAACAAAGAAAACTATCCAATAATATAACTTCAAATGAAGCTATTTATATTGGATAGTTTTTTATGCTTTAAGTAGCACTTGTTACAAGTACTAATGAATATAGCACAAAATTATAAGGTAGAGATCAGTTGGATTTAGGAGTAGTTTAATTAGATTTGACTTTAATATAAGATGTAAGTAGAATCAGTATGGCACATAATTAATTAAGTTTATACTTAATTTAGGAGGGACTTATTAGAATTGAAGGGTAAATGTTACTATTGCGATAAAGAATTGACAGAAAGAACTATTAAGAGGCATATGAAAAGCTGTGCTGTAATGAAAAAAAGAATAAATGAAGAATTACAAGAAAATAAGAAAACAAGAAGTCAATATATTATATCTATTAAACCTAAACGTGGTAAGAGTGAATTCTGTATATATATATCTATAGATGAAGCACTAGGCTTGGTGCATATAGATAAATTAATAAGAGATGTTTGGATGGAAAATGATGGGCAGCTCAGTGGATTTAAAATCAACAGAAAATTTTATGAAAACAAAAAAATGAATATTAAGCTAAACGAGATATTAGAGATTGGTAAAAAATTTGAGTATGAATATGATTTTAAAAACACAATTAATTTAACTTTAGAGGTTGTTGATAAAATTGAGGTATCTAAAGAATTTTCTCAAATAGAGATAATAGCACGAAATGATGAAACTAAGCATATATGCAATAAATGTGAAGCAGAAGCTAAGTACTTTAGCTATGAAAAAGAAGAATGGTTATGTGAAAAATGTATTGATAAAGAAGACAAAGGATTGAAAGAATTAGACGATTGTAATTCTCAAGGAGATAGAGACTACCAGTGCTTTGCTAAAAAGGATGGGGAGGAAGTATACTTACCAGGCAATAATAATAAATATAAGCCTTTAAGAAAAAAAGCGATTAAAAGAGAAGATAATGATGAATTTTCTGATTTTAATAAAGAGGATAATATAGAGAGCAGTTGCGAAAATTTCTCTGAGGAAGTTCATGAATTAAAAGAAGATATATTTTTAAAAGATGCGTATTCTTTTGATATTAATACACTAGTAAGAAATTTGGATAAGGATAATATATATGATATAGGTAAAAATATTAAGATTAAAGGTATAGAAAATTTAGAAAAAGATCAGTTAGCTGATAAATTTTTACATAGCTATGAAAAAGCTATAGAGGATACATTAAATCTATTTGATGAAGAAAGATATAAAACATTAAAAAAAGTAGTAGATAATGCAGGCATCCAAGTGATGGACAATAATGAATTTGATAAGCATATGAATTATTTTGCTTCAATAGGAATGCTCTTTAAGGTTAGGGATAATGATGGACAAGATATAGCATTAATCCCAGAAATTCTTCAAAATTTAATTAAAAACAGAAATAATTCAGAATATAAGAAGCTTATAAGAATAAATACAGAAATAATAGATCTCTTTAGAGGAATGAATAGAGCTTATGGAATTATTAAGACAATTGATGTAATAAGTTTATTTGCAAAATATGGTATCAGAGAGTCAGAAAAAATTAATATTAAAGAAGTCATACAGGAAGCACAATATTATTATGATGAATATTATGAAGAAGAAAAGTTTATTATAAATAGCGAAGTATCTATGTGGCGCATGATGATAAAGGAAATAGATGAGAATTTAGATTATGCCGTAGTTTCTAAAGAAGAATTGCTTAGAACATCAAAACCAGATTGGATTTATACTTCAAAGATAGGTAAAGATTTCGTGGAGGAAGTTATAAGGGTATTAAATGCCGAGGAAGATGTTTTAAAAGAAATTGTAGAATCTTTGATTAGTGAAATTCAAAAAAGAGATTTTGATGAAATTATTGATGATATATTAGGTACAGATAATATCAATAATGAAAATGTAAAAGAATTTGTATATGTTAGTGTAGGTAAATTACTTAGAAATATAAGATTATGGAAATATAAAGGCGCAACTATTAATGAGAGAGTGAAATGTAAGATTGAAGCAGAAAAGAAGACTACTGTTGGTAGAAACGAGCCGTGTACATGTGGAAGTGGGAAAAAGTATAAGAGATGTTGTGGAATAAATATTGGGTGATCTATGTTTAATATAAAGGAGAATATATAAATTACTAATTGAGTCAGCTGTATCTTGACTCACACATGTCGATATTTTGACATATAATGAACTAGTATTATTACATGGAGTTGAAAATGCGTGATATACGGGCTGATTTTAGCTGGAGGTAAGGGCAGTAGACTATATCCTCTATCAAGAGCCGATCAACCAAAACAATTTTTGAAGCTGATTAATAATAAAAGCTTTTTAGTTAACACCGTTGATAGGATAATCCCCTTAATAGATAAAGATAATATTTATGTTGTGACAAATACAGATTACAAGGACAAAGTTAAAGAAGAACTTGTTGGAATTAAGGAAGAAAATATTTTTGTAGAGCCTGCCAATAAGGAGACTGCTACCTGCATTGGTTTATCGGCAGTGAAGTTATTAAAACAAGATGCCAATGCAATTATGGTTGTATTGCCATCAGATCATTATATTCAAGGTGAAAAGAATTATATAGATACGTTATCTCAAGCAATTGAGATGGCAAATAAGAGAAGATGCATTGTTACACTTGGAATCGAACCAAGTAGACCAGAAACTGGCTATGGTTATATAGAAATGGGAGAGAGGACAAATGGAAATATACCAACTTATAGGATTGCTAGATTCACAGAAAAGCCAAATTCAGAGGTTGCTAAGGATTTTGTATTAAAAGGAACTTATTTATGGAATTCTGGTATGTTCATATTTAGAGCAGATGTTATTTTAAGAGAAATAGAAAAATATCTACCTAAATTGCATAAATCATTAATGGAAATATATAAAAACTTAGGAGAAGAAAAAGAAGATGAGGTAGTTAAAGAACAATATGAGCTTATAGATGGAATATCAATTGATTTTGGAGTTATGCAGAGAACAAGAAAAGCATATGTCATAAAATGTGATTTCAATTGGGATGACATGGGAAGCTTTGGAGCTTTAAGTAGATTGTTAGACACTTATAGGAATAATAGTATATCTAAAAATGTTTATGTTGATGATTGTGAGAATTGCTCTATTTTTGGTGATAAAAATTTAATAATTGGATTTGGAATTAAGGATTTAGTTGTAGTAGATGCTGGAGATGTGATACTAGTAATGGATAAAAATAAGGATCAAGAAATAAAACATCTGTTAAATAAACTCAACGAAGAAGAGCAATTTAATAAGTTCCTATAATAAATGAGCTGTTTCAAATATATTAATTATTTTGGAACGGCTTAATTGTATTTTATTAATATGTCTGTAATTAAGAAGCTTCTTAATAATATAAATTTGAATTAATAACATAGTAAGCAAGGGGATATAGGAATGAGAATAATAACTTCTATGAAAAAATAAATTAACCGATTTAATATAAAGAATTTAATAACAAACATATATGTTAGCAGAATAAAAAAAATAAATTCTAAAAATATAATAAAAACTCAATAGCTAATCTTGATAAAATTGGTTTTATGAACAGATAATACTTGAATAAATTCTGAAATTAACTATTGTAAATTTGTACTTGGAGTATTATCATAAGGGTACAAATTAAATTTGGATTATATTGAAGAAATAATATATAGAAAATAAACATATCTATAGAATTATATAAAGTGAAATGTAGAGGATGTGATTAAGCTTTGATGATTAACACTCACAAGGTTATGGCTGAGAATATTATCAAATATGCTAACACAAAAAGTATTTATTTAATTAATAATAAAAGGTTCATATGGGGGTGCGTGAAGCCTGATTGTGTACCTAAATATAAATTTATGAAGCATTACTTTGATGAAAGTATAGACATGGTGGTTGAGAAAATTATATATTTATCAGGACTAACTTTGGAAGATATTTATTATGATATGAGCATTGGAAAGTTTAGTGAAGAACTTGGAGTAATATGTCACTTTTTATGTGATTTTTTTTGTGCTCCGCATTATTATAGATGGGAATTTAAAAGCACTAGTGCAGTTAGACAGCATATGGCATATGAAAATAAATTAGCGAAGTTAGCTAAAAATTTCAAGCATGCAAGAATTATAAATACTAATATAGATCCAAGTAATATGAAAGAATTTATATTGCAGTTACAAAAACAGTATGATGGAATAATAGATTATAAGAATGATTTAACATTTTCATATTATGTTTGTGATAGTGTGTTAAATATGATTTTAAATAATGTTTTCTTAAATGATAATAAGGTAAGTAAAGTAATTTAGGATAGAGCTTAAAATATCTCAAAATGATAGGATGTTATTTTGGGGTATTTTTTGTTACTTTTCATGTAATTTATGGCTTTTACAAAATAGTTGTTGCATAAATATAATAATCGTAATATAATTCAGTAAATATATGAACACGTGTTCATGCTCTTAAGGAGGATAATTATGACTAATAATGAAGAAATTGTTGAAAGCTGCAATTGTAATGTTATACATGAAGATGTTGTGTCAAAAGTTAAAGATTTGTTGCCTAAAGATGAAGTTTTATATGATTTAGCAGAATTATTTAAAGCTTTTGGAGATTCGACAAGAGTTAAGTTATTATGTGCTCTATTTGAGGCAGATATGTGTGTATGTGATTTGGCAGCAGTTTTAGGAGTGAGTCAATCTGCAGTATCCCACCAATTAAGGACATTAAAGGCGGCAAGACTTGTGAAATTTAAGAGAGTGGGTAAGGTTGTATATTATTCATTAGATGATGAACATATAAAAGGAATATTTAATCAAGGCTTTGAACATATAACAGAATGATTAAATAAATTAGAATTTACTTATAAGTATAGGCTATTTAAATACGTTTCTAGAAATAGTCTATAAATTTTATAAATAATTAAATTAAGCTTGACATAAAATTAGAGAAGTATGGTAGAATCATAATAGTTAGTTATATTAAGAGATAGGAATGTCAGATGCATATTGTTAAAAAAAAGATTAATCATGGTTATGATAAAAATAATATCAATTGCATGAACTGATTTATATAGTTAAAAAATTATTTAGGTAGGAGAAAGTAATATGGAGAAAAATAAAAATATATCTATGGCGGTTATTAAAAGATTGCCAAAATATTATAGATATCTTGAAGAGCTTATGAGAAATGATGTAGATAGAATTTCTTCAAAAGAATTAGGTGAAAAAATAGGGTTTACTGCGTCACAAATTCGTCAAGATTTAAATTGCTTCGGTGATTTTGGGCAACAGGGATATGGATATAATGTCAAAGATCTATATAATGAAGTCAGCTCTATTTTAGGATTGAATAGGGGATATGAAGCAGCATTGATTGGTGCAGGTAATATAGGGCAAGCAGTTTCCAATTATTCAAGATTTGAAAATTTAGGGTTTAAAATAACTGCTATATTTGACGCTAATCCTAAGCTTATAGGAATGAAAATTAGAAATGTGGAAATCATGGACATAGATGAGATGTCATCTGTATTAAGTTCGCGTAGAATAGATATAGGAATAATATGCGTTCCAAGAAAGAATGCACAAACAGTAGCTGATGAATTGATAAAAGGTGGTATAAGAGGAATCTGGAATTTCGCACCTGTTGATTTAATTGTTCCAGATTATGTGAAGGTAGAAAATGTTCATTTGAGCGAAAGTTTGCTGACTTTAATTTACTTATTGAATGAAAGTGATAATTAAAATTAATATTATAATGTTTTAATATATATAAGTTGCGATAATGAAACTACAGTACTATTGTTTATATGAATACGAGCATAAAATATGTAATGTAAACTCTTTAACACAACTTATATAGTTATATATAATAGTAAATCAATATTCTATGTTATTTTGTGGTATAGTACATTAGTGTGTTTGCTGAATGTGTTTGACATTTAGCAAACACATTTTGTTTTATAACGAGAATACTGAGATAATTACTGGCTTATTAATTTTTTTCATATGTTTATAAGTAAAAACTTGTATTAAAACATAATATTTTATTGCAAATAACTCAATGACGTATTATAATTTTACTTAAGGCGTGGTTGCTTTAATATTTTTTTAAATTCATTTGTTAATAATATAACAAATGAATTTAAAAATATCAAAAATAGTATGAAAATTAAAAAAATAAGTAAGCAAGTTTGAAGGAGGACCTTAACATGGAATTAAAAAATGTGATTCTTGAGAAAGAAGGACATTTAGCTATTGTTACAATCAATAGGCCAAAAGCATTAAATGCATTAAATTCAGAGACTCTAAAAGATTTGGATGCTGTTTTAGAAGATTTAGAGAAAGACAGCAATGTATACGCAGTTGTATTAACTGGTGCTGGTGAAAAATCCTTTGTAGCTGGAGCGGACATTGCAGAAATGAAGGATCTTAATGAAGAACAAGGTAAAGAATTTGGAATCTTAGGAAACAATGTTTTCAGAAGATTAGAAAAATTGGATAAGCCAGTTATTGCAGCTGTGTCAGGATTTGCTCTTGGCGGCGGATGTGAGCTTGCTATGTCATGTGACATACGAATAGCTTCAGAAAAGGCTAGATTTGGTCAACCAGAGGCAGGACTTGGAATAACACCTGGATTTGGTGGGACTCAAAGATTAGCAAGAATTGTAGGACCTGGAAAGGCAAAAGAATTAATCTATACTTGTGATTTAATAAAAGCCGAAGAAGCTTACAGAATAGGTCTGGTAAATAAGGTAGTTCCATTAGAAAGTTTAATGGATGAAGCAAAGGCTATGGCAAATAAAATTGCAGCTAATGCTCCAAAAGCAGTTGCATATTGCAAAGATGCTATAGATAGAGGAATGCAAGTTGATATAGATGCTGCTATTCTAATAGAAGCAGAAGATTTTGGTAAATGCTTTGCAACTGAAGATCAAACAGAGGGAATGACTGCATTCTTAGAAAGAAGAGCAGAAAAGAATTTCAAAAATAAATAATTTTTAAAGATTAAGTTAAAAATCTATTAAAGATTTATATATAGTTGTTATCAAATAGGTTTAATTAACAAGGAGGGTAATTTAATGAATTTCCAATTAACTAGAGAACAAGAATTAGTACAACAAATGGTTAGAGAATTCGCAGTAAATGAAGTTAAACCAATAGCTGCAGAAATCGATGAAACAGAAAGATTCCCTATGGAAAATGTTAAAAAGATGGCAAAGATTGGAATGATGGGTATCCCATTTTCTAAGGAAGTTGGAGGAGCAGGCGGAGATGTACTTTCATACATAATCGCTGTAGAAGAATTATCAAAAGTTTGTGGTACAACAGGAGTTATACTTTCAGCTCATACATCATTATGTGCATCAGTAATAAATGAACATGGTACTCCAGAACAAAAAGCAAAATATTTACCAGAACTTTGTAGTGGTAAAAAATTAGGTGCTTTTGGTTTAACAGAGCCAGGTGCTGGTACAGATGCAGCAGGACAACAAACAAGTGCTGTGCTAGAAGGAGACCATTATGTATTAAATGGTTCAAAAATATTCATAACAAATGGTGGAGTTGCTGAAACTTTCATAATATTTGCTATGACAGATAAGAGCCAAGGAACAAAAGGAATTTCTGCATTTATCGTAGAAAAATCATTCCCAGGATTCTCAATAGGAAAATTAGAAAACAAGATGGGTATTAGAGCATCTTCTACTACAGAATTAGTTATGGAAAATTGTATAGTACCAAAAGAAAACTTAATTGGAAAAGAAGGTAAGGGATTCGGAATAGCAATGAAGACTCTTGATGGAGGAAGAATTGGTATTGCAGCTCAAGCATTAGGTATTGCAGAAGGAGCATTTGAAGAAGCTGTTAACTATATGAAAGAAAGAAAGCAATTTGGTAAGCCACTTTCAGCATTCCAAGGATTACAATGGTATATAGCTGAAATGGATGTTAAAATACAAGCAGCTCAACATTTAGTATACAAGGCAGCATGCAAGAAGCAAGCTGGAGAACCATACTCAGTAGATGCTGCAAGAGCTAAATTGTTTGCTGCAGATGTTGCAATGGAAGTTACAACTAAAGCAGTGCAAATCTTTGGTGGATACGGATATACTAAGGAATATCCAGTAGAAAGAATGATGAGAGATGCTAAAATATGCGAAATCTACGAGGGAACTTCAGAAGTTCAAAAGATGGTTATCGCTGGAAGCATTTTAAGATAGGAGGACATTGATAATGAATATAGTAGTTTGTGTAAAACAAGTTCCAGATACTACAGCAGTAAAAATAGATCCTAAAACTGGTACATTAATTAGAGATGGAGTTCCATCAATCATGAATCCAGAGGATAAGCATGCTTTAGAAGGTGCATTACAATTAAAAGAGCAAGTTGGCGGAAAAGTTACAGTTATTAGTATGGGACTTCCAATGGCTAAAGCAGTTTTAAGAGAAGCATTATGTATGGGAGCTGATGAAGCTATCCTATTAACAGATAGAGCACTTGGGGGAGCTGATACTTTAGCTACTTCAAAGGCATTAGCTGGAGTTATTGCAAAATTAGATTATGATATAGTATTTGCTGGAAGACAAGCGATTGATGGAGATACTGCACAAGTAGGTCCAGAAATAGCTGAACATTTAGCAATTCCTCAAGTAACTTATGTTCAAGATGTTAAAGTTGAAGGAAGTTCATTAATAGTAAATAGAGCATTAGAAGACGGACACCAAGTGGTAGAAGTTAAAACTCCATGTCTATTAACTGCAATCGAAGAATTAAATGAAACTAGATATATGAATGTTGCAAATATATTCGCAACTTCTGATGATGAAATCAAAGTTATGAGTGCAGCTGATATAGATGTAGATGTATCTGAATTAGGACTTAAAGGTTCACCTACAAAGGTTAAGAAGTCAATGACTAAAGAAGTTAAAGGTGCAGGAGAATACGTTAGAGAAACACCTAAAAATGCAGCATATTATGTTGTAGGAAAATTAAAAGAAAAACACTACATCTAAGATAATAGGAGGGTAATTTATTATGAATATAGCAGATTACAAAGGCGTTTGGGTCTTTGCCGAACAAAGAGAAGGCGAATTACAAAAAGTATCTTTAGAACTACTTGGTGAAGGTAGAACAGTAGCAGATAAACTAGGAGTAAAATTAACTGCCGTATTATTAGGCAGCAATATAGAAGAATTAGCAAAAACTTTAGCACAGCACGGAGCTGATGAAGTTTTAGTTGCTGATGATAAAAATTTAGAACATTATACAACTGATGCGTATACTAAGGTTATTTGCGATTTAGCAAGTGAAAGAAAACCAGGAATATTATTTGTAGGAGCTACTTTTATAGGAAGAGATTTAGGTCCAAGAATAGCAGCTAGATTAACAACTGGATTAACAGCTGACTGTACATCAATCGATGTTGATGTTGAAAATGGTGATCTTTTAGCTACAAGACCTGCATTTGGTGGTAACTTAATGGCTACAATAGCTTGTCCAGAACATAGACCACAAATGGCTACAGTAAGACCAGGAGTTTTTGCTAAAATCAATACTGATGGAGCAAACTGCAAAATTGAAAAAGTTGAAGTTAAATTAGCTGATAGTGATGTTAGAACAAAAGTTTTAGAAATTATTAAAGCTAAGAAAGATATCGTAGATATAGCTGAAGCAGATTTCATAGTATCAGGTGGTAGAGGAGTTGGAAATAAAGAAAATTTCCAATTACTAAAAGAATTAGCTGATGCTTTAGGCGGAACTGTAGCAGGATCAAGAGCAGCTGTAGAAAAAGGATGGATTGATGGAGCATACCAAGTTGGTCAAACTGGTAAAACTGTTAGACCTCAAATTTATATAGCTTGTGGTATTTCAGGAGCAATTCAACACGTTGCAGGTATGCAGGATTCAGATTTAATCATTGCTGTTAATAAAGATGATTCAGCTCCAATAATGAAGATTGCAGATTATGCAATTGTTGGAGATCTTAATAAAGTAGTACCAGAATTAATTGCTCAAGTTAAAGAAATAAAGAGTGCTGAATAATTTAACCTGTTCTTTATAATTTGTTTTTGATATTGTAGTTTCCTTTTGATGGTTAATAATATAACAAGAAAAACAATTTGTTAACATGGTTAATAATTATTTAACAAGAATTTTGTTGTTAATTTAATCCTTAGTTAAAATTGATTTATTTTAACTAAGGATATCTATAATAAAAGTTTTGAGGAGGAATAATCTATGAAAAAGATTTTTGTACTTGGTGCAGGAACTATGGGTGCTGGTATTGTTCAAGCATTCGCTCAACATGGTTGTGAAGTAATAGTAAGAGACATAAAGGACGAATTTGTTGATAGAGGAATAGCAGGAATAGCTAAAGGCTTAGACAAACAAGTTGCTAAAGGAAAGATGGCTGAAGCTGATAAAGAAGCTATACTTTCAAGAATTTCAGGAACAACTGATATGAAGTTAGCTGCTGATTGTGACTTAGTAGTTGAAGCTGCTATTGAAAACATGAAAATAAAGAAAGAAATCTTTGCTGAATTAGATGGAATTTGTAAGCCAGAAACAATTTTAGCTTCAAATACATCATCTTTATCAATTACTGAAGTTGCTTCAGCTACAAAGAGACCAGATAAAGTTATAGGAATGCATTTCTTTAATCCAGCTCCAATAATGAAGCTTGTTGAAGTTATAAGAGGAGCTGCAACTTCTCAAGAAACTTTTAATACTGTTAAGGAAATATCAGAAGCAATTGAAAAGACTCCAGTAGAAGTTGCTGAAGCACCAGGATTTGTAGTAAATAGAATTTTAATTCCAATGATTAATGAAGCTACTTTCATATTACAAGAAGGCGTTGCTTCAGTGGAAGATATCGATGCAGCTATGAAACTTGGAGCTAATCACCCAATGGGACCTTTAGCTTTAGGAGATCTTATTGGTCTTGATGTATGTTTAGCTATTATGGATGTTTTACTTACTGAAACAGGAGACAGCAAATACAGAGCTAGCAGTCTTTTAAGAAAGTATGTTAGAGCTGGATGGCTTGGAAGAAAATCAGGAAAAGGATTCTATGATTATTCTAAATAATATATAGTCTTAAAAATTCTCAAAAGAAGATATTCTTTTGAGAATTTTTTAATTTGTTTTTTTACAAGTAAAGGATTTTGAGGATTTATATAGAAATATATAAATAATGGGAAAATTGTGAATATTTCCGTTAGTATATATTTTAGGGAGGGTTATTAAAACTATGATGAGATTTACATTACCAAGAGACATTTATTATGGAAAAGGATGCTTAGAACAATTGAAAACTCTTAAAGGCCAGAGAGCAGTATTAGCACTTGGTGGAGGTTCCATGAAAAAGTTTGGTTTTGTTGACAAGGCTTTAGAGTATTTAAAGGAAGCTGGAATAGAAGTCAAATTAATCGAAGGAATAGAACCTGATCCATCAGTTGAAACAGTGCTTAAAGGTGCTGAAGTAATGAGAGATTTTAAACCTGACTGGATAATTGCTATGGGTGGAGGATCACCTATAGATGCAGCAAAGGCGATGTGGGTATTCTATGAACATCCAGAAAAGACTTTTGATGATATCAAAGATCCGTTTACAATACCAGAACTAAGAAGCAAAGCTAAGTTTTTAGCAATACCATCAACAAGTGGTACTGCTACAGAAGTAACAGCATTTTCTGTAATCACAGATTATAAGACTGAAATAAAATATCCTTTAGCTGATTTTAATATAACTCCGGATGTAGCTATAGTAGATTCAGAGTTAGCAGAAACAATGCCGGCTAAATTAACAGCTCATACAGGAATGGATGCTTTAACTCATGCAATTGAAGCATATGTAGCGACATTACATTCACCATTTACTGATCCATTAGCTCTTCAAGCTATTGAAATGATTGATGAATACTTGCTAAAATCTTATGATGGGAACAAGGATGCTAGGGAACAAATGCACTATGCTCAATGTTTAGCGGGTATGGCATTTTCTAATGCATTACTAGGAATAACTCATAGTATGGCTCATAAGACAGGAGCTGTATTCCATATACCTCATGGATGCGCAAATGCTATATATCTACCATATGTAATTGACTTTAACAAAAAAGCTGCCTTAGATAGATATGCGAAGATAGCTAAAAGATTAGGGTTAAGTGGTACAAGCGATGATGAGTTGGTAGACTCATTGACAAGTTTAATAAAGGAATTAAATAAGAAAATGGCAATTCCAAGCACACTAAAAGAATATGGAATTGATGAAGAGGAATTTAAAGCAAAAGTCGATTTGATTTCAGAAAGAGCAATTGGAGATGCTTGCACAGGTTCAAATCCAAGACAAATAAATAAGGATGAGATGAAGAAAATATTTGAGTGTGTATATTATGGAAACAAAGTCGAATTCTAATAAGTAATATAATAATGACTGAGACAGATTAATTAATAAGATTAACTCTGACCCAGTCAATTTTTTTAGTTTATTTTTGATAAATTAGAAGGCGGAGATTCAGATTGAGTGATATAATATATTAAAGAATAATTATTTTCGATAGGAGAGATGAGAATGTTAAAGGAAACAGCCATGAAATATTGGGCAGATGAATATGATTTAAATTGTGCAGAGTGTATTATGTATGCAGCTAACGAAGAATATAATTTAAATTTGTCAGAAGAAACACTAAAAGTTATGGCGGGTTTTGGAGGTGGAATGGCAACAGGAGACGTTTGTGGAGTTATAACTGGTTCCATTGGTGTAATAGGAGCAATGTTTACAGAGGTAAGTGGCCATAAGAGTCCAATTGTTAGGGAGATGACGAAAGAACTTATAAATAGCTTTAGAGAAAAATTAGGACATACTAAATGTATAGATTTGAAAAAAGAATATAAAGATGTTAAAAAGTGCACACTAATGATCGAGACAGGTGCTGAAATTTTAGAAAAGATAATTTTTAAGGAAAAACATAAATAAATAATTAGAACGGAATATAAAATTTAATATTCGCTTTAAATTTAAAAGGAGTAGTAATACAATGGATTATAAAAATATAAAATTTTCTAAAGATCATGTGATAATAGAAGGCGTTAAGAATTTTAAACTTAAACATATATTTGAATGTGGACAAATTTTTAGATTTGAAGAGATAGAAGAGAATGATTTTATAGTCATTGCTTTTGGAAAATTAATTGAAGTAAAAGAAGAAGGAAGTAATGTAATAATTTATAATACAAATGAAGAAGAATTTAATAGGATTTGGTTAAATTATTTTGATCTAAATAGAGATTACTCAGATATAAAGGAAGAGCTTTCAAAAGATGTTTTGCTTAAGCAGAGTATAGAATTTGGATATGGGGTAAGAGTAATGAATCAAGATCCATTTGAGATGCTTCTTAGCTTTATTATTTCAGCTAGAAATAATATACCATCAATAAAAAAGACTGTAAATAAAATATCAACTAAGTGGGGAAAAGAAATTAGTTATAAAAATAAAGTGTATTATGCTTTTCCGAGCATATATGAAATAAAAGATGCAACGTTAGAAGAAATACAAGAGACGGGAGCTTCTTTTAGGAGCAAGTATTTAATAGATACGATTAAAAACGTATATAATTCAGTAAAAGATGAAAACTTAAAATTGAACGAAGAAAATTCATACATTAAATATAATTTAGATTATATTAAAAGATTAAGTGATGATGAATGCCATGATGCACTTCAAGAATTTAAAGGAGTAGGCTCCAAAGTGGCAGATTGCATAATGCTATTTTCTATGGAAAAGACTTCAGCATTTCCAGTGGATGTATGGGTTAAGCGGGCAATGATTCATTTCTATGGCGCAGAAGATTCATCATTAAATAAAATAAGAATTTTTGGAAGAAATAAATTTGGAAAATTATCTGGTTTTGCGCAACAATATTTATTCTACTATGCGAGGGAAAACAAAATAAATGTTGGTGATTAAGTTGTTAAGTATAATACTTTGAGTTAAGGCACTTGAAAATAAATAGCAATTTTGAACTTGTTATTTATTTTCAAGTGCCTAAAATTATATGGAAATTGGTATAAGTTAAAGCGAAGCTTATTTTTTGCAAACTATATGAATATATCACAAATAGCAAAAGCTTTGTGAATATATTGACGAAGTTTAAGGTGATATATAATGTTAAATTGGCTCATTTTTTTGAGAAATGTCCGAATATACAGAAAATTACTTTAGAGTAAATAATTCAGAATATTTAAATTATATAAAAATTGTTATAGTTTTAACAAGAGTATGGTATAATTATCTCATGCTATAATATGAAAGTAAAAAAATAATCATAGGAGAGTGTATATTAATGTTTCAATTTGAAAATCGACTTTTAAAGTTAAAGCATGAGGTTTTAACTAGAGTAGCAGTATTAGCTAAGGAAAATAAAATAAGCAAGGAAGAGTTAGAAAAAGTCCCTTATGATATGATTCAAGGAGATATTCCAAATTATAGAGATACAATTGAGCAAGAAAGAGATGTAGTCTTAGAAAGAGCAAAACTTGCAGCAGGTTATAAGCCAAATGGTAGAAATGGACAAGAGTTAATTAATGTAGAAGATGAAAAACAAATTTTATATGTAATAGAAGAAGCATGTGATAGATGTCCAACAAAGAAATTTCAAGTTACTGATGCATGTAGAAATTGTGTTGCTCATAAATGCCAAAGCGCATGTAATTTTGGAGCAATTACATATGTTGATGGTAAAGCTTATATTGATCCAGATAAATGTAAGGAATGTGGAATGTGTAAGAAGGCATGTCCATACGATGCTGTTGCAGAAGATATGAGACCATGTAAAAAATCATGCCCTACAGGTGCATTAAGCTATAATGCTGAAGATTTAAGAGCTGAAATTACTGAAAGCAAATGCGTAAATTGTGGCGCATGTATGTCAGCATGTCCATTTGGAGCAATAGAAGATAAGAGTTCAATAGTTAAGATAGTTTATGATTTAATGAGCAAAGGTAATATATATGCTATGGTTGCACCAGCAATAACTGGAGAATTTGGACCAAAGACAACTTATGGACAAGTTAAAAATGCAATCAAGGCAGTAGGATTTAAGGATATGATAGAAGTAGCATGCGGGGCAGATGCTGTTACTGTGCACGAAAGCAATGAGTTCGTGGAAAGAATGGAAAGAGGAGACAGCTACATGACAAATTCATGTTGTCCAGGTTTCCTTAGCTATATTGAAAAAATGATGCCAGATCAAGCAGAAAGAATTTCAGGAACTGTTTCACCTATGGTTGCTACAGGAAGATATATAAAATCTAAGGATAAGGATGCAAAGGTTGTATTTGTAGGGCCTTGTACTGCTAAAAAAGGTGAGGCGTTGATAGAATCAATAAAGGATTCTGTTGATTATGTATTGACTTTTGAAGAATTAGTAGCTTTATTTGATGCATTCGAAGTAGACCCAGCAAACTGTGAAGATATAGTAGTTGATGAAGCATCTATTTTTGGAAGAAACTTTGCTGTAGGTGGAGGATTAACTGCGGCTATAGAGAACTATGTTCAAGAAAAAGGTGTTAATATAGAATTTAAACCAGTCAAGGTTTCAGGTGGAGCTGAAATTAAGAAAACTATGACTATGGCTAAAGTAGGAAAATTACCTGGAAACTTTATTGAAGGTATGATGTGTGAAGGTGGTTGCATAAATGGAGCAGCTAAAATTGTATCAGTAATGAAAGCAAAAGCACCTTTCACAAAGATAAATCAACAAACAACAATTAAGAGTGTGTTATCTAATAAAGCGTTAGAAGAATTCCACGATATAAATTTAGAAAGATAATATAATTTATAAGAAGTTTTTATGGGAAGACTATAATATTAAAGCTTATAGATATGATAATATCATTTAAAACTTAATTTTGGATATTCATTCATAGTAATAATTAAAATTGAAGGTGTCTAAAAATAATTAGAGATTATTTTTAGACACCTTCCTTTTATATGAAAAACTGTATTTTATGCTTGATTGAAAGATTGTTTTTTGATTTAACAGTTTGTTAAAGTTTTAGGGCTGATGTATTGATATGGCAGGTATAATGGCTAATTAAAAGATAAGAATTTAAAAAATAACTATAGAATAAATAAAATGGAGAAAAATTAAGTAATTAAGACATATTTTAAGATAAAGAGTTATATTCGCTGAAAAGTGGGATATAATATTAGAAGTAATGTTTGAATTATATGGGTATAAAGGATATTATAATTATGTTAGCACTCGACGATGATGAGTGCTAACAGAAAAAGTAAAGATATTTTATATTTTTAAGGAGGGTTTTTCATGAATATTAAACCACTTGGTGAAAGAGTAGTAATAAAAAAATTAGAGGCGGAAGAAAAGACTAAAAGTGGAATAGTCTTAACTGGCACTGCAAAGGAAAGACCACAAGAAGCAGAAGTGGTTGCAGTAGGTCCTGGAGCTATTGTAGATGGAAATAGAGTAGCGATGGAAGTAAAAGTTGGAGATAAAGTTTTATATTCAAAATACGCTGGTACAGAAGTTAAAGTAGATGGAGACGAATATACTATATTAAAGCAAGACGATATATTAGCAATAGTTGAGTAATTAATTTTTTATTACAAGGCAATTTGAAAGTAAGAAATAAAAAGATATAAATAACATATAAAAAGGAGAGTGTTATAAGAAATGGCTAAGATGTTAAAATTCGGAGAAGATGCAAGAAGATCTATGCAAATTGGTGTAGATAAGTTAGCAGATACAGTTAAAGTGACTTTAGGACCTAAAGGAAGAAATGTTGTATTAGATAAAAAATTTGGTGCACCATTAATAACAAACGATGGTGTTTCAATTGCAAGAGAAATAGAATTAGAAGATCCATATGAAAACATGGGAGCACAATTAGTTAAAGAAGTTGCAACAAAGACAAATGATGTAGCTGGAGATGGAACTACTACTGCAACTTTATTAGCGCAAGCAATTATAAGAGAAGGTTTAAAAAATGTTACAGCAGGAGCTAATCCTATTTTAATAAGAACTGGTATTAAGATGGCTGTAGATAAAGCTGTTGAAGAAATTAAAAAAATCTCTAAGCAAATAGATGGAAAAGAGGATATAGCTAGAGTTGCTGCGATATCAGCTGCTGATGAAGAAGTAGGTAAGTTAATTGCAGACGCTATGGAAAAGGTAGGAAATGAAGGCGTTATTACAATAGAAGAATCTAAATCAATGGGAACTGAGTTAGATGTAGTTGAAGGTATGCAATTTGATAGAGGATATGTATCTCCTTACATGGCTACAGATAATGAAAAAATGGAAGCCAATTTAGAAAATCCATATATATTAATAACTGACAAAAAGATTTCAAGCATTCAAGAAATTTTACCAATACTTGAACAAATAGTTCAATCAGGTAAAAAACTATTAATCATTGCTGAAGATATAGAAGGAGAAGCAATGGCAACATTAGTAGTTAATAAGTTAAGAGGAACATTTACTTGTGTAGCTGTTAAGGCACCAGGTTTTGGAGATAGAAGAAAAGAAATGTTACAAGATATCGCTATATTAACTGGAGGAACTGTTATCTCAGAAGAATTAGGAAGAGATTTAAAAGAAACTACAGTTGATATGTTAGGTACAGCTGATAGCGTTAAGGTATCTAAAGAAAATACTGTAATAGTTAACGGTAAAGGTGAATCTGTAGCTATAAAGGAAAGAATAGGTCAAATTAAGGCTCAAATCGAAGAAACAACTTCAGAATTTGATAAAGAAAAATTACAAGAAAGATTAGCTAAATTAGCTGGTGGAGTTGCGGTAATCAAGGTTGGTGCAGCAACAGAAACTGAATTAAAAGAAAAGAAACTTAGAATTGAAGATGCTTTAAATGCAACTAAAGCAGCTGTTGAAGAAGGAATAGTAGCTGGTGGTGGAACAGCTTATGTTAATGTAATTAACGAAGTTGCAAAATTAACTTCAGATGTTCCAGATACTCAAGTTGGAATAAACATAATCACTAAAGCGTTAGAAGAACCAGTAAGACAAATCGCAGCTAATGCAGGAGTTGAAGGTTCAGTAATAATTGAAAAAGTTAAAAATAGTGAACCAGGTATAGGATATGATGCACTACACGATAAATATATCAACATGATTAAAGGTGGAATAGTTGATCCAACTAAGGTTACTAGATCAGCACTTCAAAATGCAGCTTCAGTAGCTTCAACATTCTTAACAACAGAAGCAGCAGTAGCTGATATTCCAGCAAAAGAACCTGCAATGCCAGGAGCTCCAGGAATGGGAATGGACGGAATGTACTAAAATAAAAATACTATAAATGTATTTAATCAGAGTAAGCAATTATTATAATTGCTTACTCTTTTTCGTGATGTATAAAAAGGTTATTTGTAGTTATTCATAGATGTTAAAGATATAGCGTGGTGCTTGAATGTTTGCAACATCAAATAATAATTTTTTTCAGTGTAACTTCCTAAGATTGTTTTTTAAGTTGTAATAAATTTACATTAATATTGTATATAAAATGTAAAAATAGGAATAATTTTAATAAAAAATATTATAGGAGGGTATATGAGAAATAAAAAAAATTTAAGTATCAGAGAGAGAAAGGACAGAAAAAAGATTAAGAAGAAAGAAGGATTTACTTTAATTGAATTAATAGCAGTAATAGCTATTATTGGTATTCTAGCAGCTGCATTATTACCTAAAGTAAATGGATATATAAAAGAGGCCAAAAAGGTAAAAGTTGTTGATCAATGCAGGAAGGCTGTAATGGCGGTTGAATCTTATAATTTAACTAGTAGTACACCTATAGCTGACAGTTCAAGTGTTAGTAGCATACAGGTATCAACATCAGGGGCATATAAGTACTTAAGTGGTGGTAAGCTAGATAAACTTCCTGGAACAACTACAATTACACAATGTTATGAGATAGTGAATGGGGCAGAATTTGATTTATCAGATAATACAGATGATTTAGATACATCATCTATTGTTATTCAAAATACTAATACAAATACATAGTAACTAATAATTTTAAAAATGTAGATAGTATAAAGATAGAAAAGTAAAACGAGATAAATATATAAAACAACAAATTTTAACTTGATAATTATTTCTAATTTTAATTTTGCAATTTTAATTTCAAATTTGTTGACTTTGACTTATACATACATTATAATAGTTTTAATTCAAAAACATAAAACATTTAAAAACTTATATATACCTTGAATATGGCAAGGAGTATCTACCGGAAGCCGTAAATTTCCGACTATAAGTGATATTGGTATAGGCTAAGTATAGACTTTTATTAGCATATTAACGTCACTTCTGAGGTTAATATGCTTTTTTTTATACCATAAAATATGCAAGAAACAATTCAAGATGAACTTAAAATGAAATAAAAATTGCAAAAATCAAGGGGGATTTAAAATGGCTAAAATTATTAAGACTGCATATACTTTTGACGATGTATTACTAGTACCAAACAAATCAGAAATATTACCAAGAGAGGTAAGTACTAAGACAAGATTAACGAAGACAATTCAGTTGAATATACCTTTAATGAGTGCTGGAATGGATACGGTAACTGAATCAAAGATGGCAATTGCTATGGCAAGAGAAGGCGGAATCGGAATTATACATAAAAACATGACTATTGAAGAACAGGCAAAAGAAGTTGACAGAGTTAAGAGACAAGAAAATGGAGTTATTACAGATCCTATATTTTTATCACAAGATCATTTAATTCAAGATGCGGAGAATTTAATGTCTCAATATAGAATATCAGGAGTACCAATCACCACTAAAGAAGGAAAGCTAATAGGAATAATTACTAATAGAGATATAATCTTTGAGACAGACTATCAAAGAAAGATATCGGAGGTAATGACTAAAGAAAACTTAATAACTGCATCGGAGGATACAACAGTAGAGGAAGCTAAAGAGATATTGAAGAAACATAAAGTTGAAAAGCTGCCTTTAGTAGATAAAGACGGATATTTAAAGGGATTAATAACTATGAAGGATATTGAAAAAGTTAGAAAGTTCCCAAATGCAGCAAAGGATAGTAAAGGAAGACTATTGTGTGGAGCAGCAGTTGGAATTACTGGGAATATGATGCAAAGAGTTGAGGCATTAGTTAAAGCTCAAGTTGATGTTGTTACTCTTGATACAGCTCACGGACATTCAAAAGGTGTTTTAGATGCAGTAGTAGAAATTAAGAAAGCATATCCAGAACTTCAGGTTATTGTAGGAAATATTGCTACAGCAGCAGCTACAGAGGATCTAATAAAAGCTGGAGCAGATTGCATCAAGGTTGGTATTGGACCAGGATCAATTTGTACAACTAGAATAGTTGCTGGAGTTGGAGTGCCTCAATTAACAGCAGTTATGGATTGTGCAGAAATAGGTAGAAAATATGGAATCCCTGTAATTGCAGATGGTGGACTTAAATATTCTGGAGACATAGTTAAAGCGCTAGCAGCAGGAGCTTCAGTTGCAATGCTTGGATCATTATTTGCTGGATGTGAGGAAGCTCCAGGAGAAATGGAAATATATCAAGGAAGAAGCTACAAGGTTTATAGAGGAATGGGATCTTTAGCAGCAATGGAGAGTGGCTCTAAGGATAGATATTTCCAAGAGGGTAACAAAAAGTTAGTTCCAGAAGGAGTTGAAGGAAGAGTAGCTTATAAGGGATCAGTCTCAGATACTATATTCCAATTAATAGGCGGAATTAGATCTGGACTTGGATATTTAGGATCAAAAGATTTTGACACTTTATATGAAACAGCTAATTTTGTAGTTCAAACAGCATCAGGACAAAGAGAAAGCCATCCTCATGATATTAATATCACTAAAGAAGCACCAAATTATAGTGTAGGACAATAATAATTAAGGCACATGAAAATAAATAACACGTCCAAAGTTGCCATGGGATATTTTTCATCAGGCAAGGAGATAAAGTGGACTAATAGCAGGGTTATTAGGTCACTTTGTCGACGTAGCATTATGGAAAATAGACTGGCAAATGGACTTGCTATTTATTCGATTGTGCCCAAATGCACAGTTTACAGCGAACGGCAAAATAAGCATGTGAACTGTGCATTACTTAATTTAGTTAAGTAAATCTATGAAATATTTTTCTTAAAGTTAAGATAATAATTTTTTATGTTGAAAATTGTTTTAATTTATTGATAAAAACTCATATTTAGTTAATAATAGAGATTATAAGAATAGTTTAGGAGGAAAACATGAAAAGAGATTTAGTTTTAGTTGTTGATTTTGGTGGACAATATAATCAATTAATAGCAAGAAGAGTAAGAGAATGCGGTGTATATTGCGAAATTATCCCATATGATTATACTATAGAGAAAATAAAAGCTAAGAATCCTAAAGGTATAATATTTACAGGAGGACCTAATAGTGTTTATGGAGAAGATACTCCAACTGTAGAAAAAGAAGTTTTTGAATTAGGTGTACCGGTACTTGGAATATGTTATGGAGACCAATTAATGGCACATCTACTAGGTGGAAAAGTTGCTACAGCTCCAGTAAGAGAATATGGTAAAACAAATGTGGTTTTAGACAATTCTTCTAAGTTATTTGATGGAATTGAAAAAGAAGGAATTGCTTGGATGAGTCATACTGATTACATATCAGAAGCACCTGAAGGGTTTAAAATAGTTGCACATACAGATGTTTGCCCAGTTGCAGCTATGGAAAATGAAGAAAAGAAACTTTATGGAGTTCAATTCCATGCAGAAGTAGAACATACTCAATTTGGTCAAAAAATGTTAGAAAACTTTATACACAATATTTGTGGTTTAGAAAATAGTTGGACTATGGGATCTTTTGCGGAAGAAAAAATAAAAGAAATAAAGGAATTGGTAGGAGATAGAAAAGTGCTATGTGCTCTATCAGGTGGAGTTGATTCATCAGTTGCAGCTATGTTAGTACATAAAGCTATTGGACATAATTTAACTTGTATTTTCGTTGATCATGGTTTACTTAGAAAAGATGAAGGAGATACTGTTGAAAGAGTATTTAAGAAGGAATTTGATATGAACATTAAGAGGGTTAATGTTGCAGATAGATTTCTTGGAAAACTTGCAGGAGTATCAGATCCAGAAAGAAAGAGAAAAATTATTGGTGAAGAATTTATAAGAGTTTTTGAAGAAGAAGCTAAAAAGGTTGGTCAAATAGATTACCTTGTTCAAGGAACAATTTATCCAGACATAGTTGAAAGCGGAACTAAAACTTCAGCAACAATAAAATCTCATCACAATGTTGGTGGTCTTCCAGAAGATATGGACTTTGAACTTATAGAACCATTAAGAGAACTTTTTAAAGATGAAGTTAGAGCTGTGGGAGAAGAACTAGGAATTCCTCATAAATTAGTATGGAGACAACCATTCCCCGGTCCAGGACTTGCTATAAGAGTGTTAGGTGAAATAACAGAGGAAAAGCTTGAAATAGTGAGAGAGGCGGATGCTATTTTCAGAGAAGAAATTGCAAATGCAAATCTTGATGAAAGCATATGGCAATATTTTGCATGCTTACCTAACATTAGATCAGTTGGAGTTATGGGAGATGAAAGAACATATTCTCATACAGTGGCATTAAGAGCGGTTACTTCTAGTGATGCAATGACTTCAGAATGGGCAAGAATCCCATATGAAATCTTAGATTTAGTAAGCAGAAGAATTGTAAATGAAGTTAAGGGAGTAAACAGAATTGTTTATGATATAACATCAAAACCACCAGCTACTATAGAGTGGGAATAAGATTGAAAAGTTTCGAATAAAATATATTATAATTTAGAAAAAATTCAACAAAAAAATTATCAGCTTAGATATTATATGAAAAAGTAATATCTAAGCTGTTTTTTTAGCTATTTTTAATTTGTAGCACTGATGTATAGGAGTATTTTTCTAATAAAAAATAAGGATTTTAGAGGCGTTACTATTATTTTTGTCTAATTGATAGCAAATATAGCAAATCGGCATAATATATTATTAGGTAATTATTAAGATCTCTAAAATAACTTTAGAAAATATTTTTATCATTACGAAATTAGGTTGATTATATCGTATATGCTATCACCAATAAAAGTAAGTATGTTGGTGATGAATGCTGAATAAGTAGACTTAAGGATCAATTACAAAGGAGAGAAAAGAATGGAAAACAGAGCTGATTGTAATAGAGAATGTATAAATCATGATGAAGACGAATCTGTATGTAGAAAGAAAAGGGGATGCGAACCTCCTCGTAATAAATGTCAGCGTAAACCTGATAACAGAGGAGACCGTTTTGGTGAAGCATTAGAAGAAGCCTATAATGAAGGTTATAGAGACGGCTATTGTGATGGAGTTGAAGATGGTCGTGAAAAAGGACAAGAAGAAGCCTATGACGAAGGATATAAAGATGGATATGAAAAGGCAAAACAAGAAGTTATAGATTATATAAAGAAAAATAAATCTTGTGGCCATAAATGTTGCTGTTGTAAGTGCTGCTAATTAAAAACTATATATATAATAATATTATAAAAAAGAGGAGTATATTATGTATTCCTCTTTTTTGATGGCTTATCTGAAAGATTGGAATTGATAAATAATAATAAGAAAATATGAAATTAAGTTATTTAGAAAAGTTTAATTAAATAAGTTTAAGTAATATAGAATGTACTTAGACAAGTTATTTCTTGTCAATGGAAAAATACAGTATTAATTATTAAAACTATGCGCGATATAATTACATTACAGAAAGGAGGCAGATATAAATAGTAAAAGAATTAGGAGTTATGGATAAGACATAAGGATTACATTGAAGAAATGTAAACGATAAGAAAGATTTTAAAAAAGAAGGTAAATCAATTCGGGTAGGGATAAATTAATGAGTAATATTTTAATTTTAATGAGTATAATTGGGGATTGATTGTTTTCAAGGAGGCAACAATGAGGCATTTTTATACTGAAAATCGTTCTACAAGAATTTTAAAATTAATTGAACAAAGAAATTCAGTTTCAATTGACATTATTGCAGAAAAATTTGATGTAAGTTCTAAAACAGTTAAAAATGATGTGAAAGACTTAAATAATTTACTAAGAGGATCAGCAGTCATTGATAACAAGCAAGGTTTTTGCAAAATTTATATCGTTGATGGTATTAAGTTCAATAAAGTAAAGGAGAGCATATATAATCAGAAGGAATTTTTTAATTCACCTCAGAGAAGAATGGCATTTATTTTGCATAAACTCATGAATAGTGAAAAACCATATTTAACTGAGGAATTGGCAGATGAAATGAATGTAGGAAGAACTACTGTTATAGGTGATATAAAAAAAATTAGAGATATACTCGAGCATTATAACTTAAATATCGTAGGAAAAACAAATACTGGACTCTCTTTAGAAGGCTCAGAATTGGAAATAAGATTCTTTATCCTTGAAAATCTCTATGAAATGATTTATGAAGATCATGATCTAGATGTGGATATCATTGAGTTAGTTAAAAATATAATTGGTGAATATCATTTTGATACAACAACTCTCCATTCGTTTATACATTCTTTAACTGTGACTTTAGAAAGATTCTTAAATGGACATGTTATTACGGATATATGTGATAACTATATAGAACTTTTAAAAAGTTGGGAGTTCAACTTAGTGAATACAATATCAGATAAAATTGAGGAAAGGTTGCATATTACAATTCCAATTAATGAGAGACTTTTTCTGGTGTTACCCATTATAGGAATGAATACTCCAACTAATACGGAAGGAATTTCACAGCATATTCAGATCACAGAAGAGGTAATAAGCCTAGTAACTGAAATACTAGAATGTATTAAAGAACAAATGGGATTAAATGTAGCATTGGTAGATGATATACGTAAGGATTTTATATATCATATAGCTTTTTTAATTAATCGTTTGAAGTACAGTGTTAATATTCACAATCCAATAGTTGATGAAATTAAGGAGAAGTATAGACTGGCTTATAAAATGGCAGAGTTAGCGGGAGAGGTAATTCGTAAGCACTTTAACGTAGAAGTTACACAGGATGAAATAGGATTTATAGCAGCATACTTTGGAGTTTTCATTTCAGAACAGCAAAGAGAAAAGAGCAAAATATATAAAGTTGCAGTTATATGTGGGACTGGCAGGGTTACTGCAAGGTTAGTTGCTAGTCAGCTAAGAAGCATTTTTGATGCAAATACTGTAATAGATGTGTATTCAGATAGTGCAATTGCTGATGAGGTACTAGATAATTATAATTTAGTCTTATCCACTGTACAGATAAATTTTAATACTAATACTCCAGTAATACACCTAGGAAAAATATTTGATGAAGAGGTGTTAAAAAAAAGAATACAAAGTATTAAATATATAGATAAATTAGACATGCCGTCAATGCAGGGAAGGGATTCTATATTACTGAGCATTCTAGATGAAGATACTTTCTTTATTCTTAATAGTAAATTAAGCTACAAAGAAAATATAGATTATATGGTTGATAATTTATATTTAAAGGGCTATGTGGATTATGATTTTAAAGAAAGGATAAGAAAAAGGGAAGAAAAATCTACAATGAAGTTTAATGACTCTATAGCTTTTCCTCATACAATTAATTACCAAGCTGATCAGCTTGTGATTAGTTTAGGTATATTCCCAGAGGAAATGATGGAGAATAATCAAACAAAATTGGTATTTTTATTAGGACTTCCAGAGGAAACAAATGATGATACAATATTGGTTAAAATTTATGACGAAATTATAGCTATTGCAAATAATAAAAATACTATTGAGACTATTTCTAAGGTGAAAAATTATAAAGAATTAATTCTATATTTAACAAAAGAAAATGATATATTCAATTTGTGAATAGGAGGGGCATAATGAATTTTTGGTTTTTGATTATATGTTTTGGAATTGCATTTATATTTCAATATATACTTACCTTTATTCAAATGAAGAGTTTTACAGTTCATTATAGTAAACTGCGAAGAAAAGGTAGAGTTGCTATTGGTAAGGTAAAAGGTGGATTTAATGCCGGATGTATTGCTATGTTTGCAATTAATAAAGATGGAATAATACTTGAAGGAAGTTATATGCAAGGGGTAACAGTATTTGCAAGAGTAAAGAAATTAACAGGATTTGAAGGAAAAGACGTTGGAGTATTAACCAAAACAGATTGTGAAAATTTATCAAGGCCATTAGTTAAAGCAGTGTTAGAAGCTTCTTCAAATTATAACGTCATTATGGGCGGTGGCGAAGTTATAGAACCTCCTAGTCCTTTACAAAGATTAGGTAAATTTTTTACAGTTAAAAAATTAAGAGCCCACAATTAGAAAGGAGAAATGTATATGGACGCAATTGTTTATTTTGCAAAAGGATTTTCGTATTTATTTGAGGTTGGTGGAAATATATTTGTTGGCTGGGTAACTGGTATTATTCCAAGGGTATTATTACTTTTAGTATGTATGAATTCAATAATTGCTTTTATTGGACAAGACAAAGTTGATAGGTTTGCAAAATTTGCTTCAAAAAATGTTATATTGGCTTATGGAGTTTTACCATTTTTATCAGCGTTTATGTTAGGAAATCCAATGGCATTATCAATGGGAAAATTCCTTCCTGAAAGAATGAAACCAAGTTACTATGCATCAGCGTCTTATCATTGCCATACAAACAGTGGTATTTTTCCTCATATTAATGTAGGTGAAATATTTATTTATCTAGGTATTGCAAGTGGTATCACAACACTTGGACTTGATCCAACGGCTTTAGCAGTTCGTTATTTATTAGTAGGTTTAGTAATGAATTTCTTTGCGGGCTGGGTAACTGATTTTACTACAAAGATGGTTATGAAACAACAAGGTATCGAATTAAGTAATCAGCTTAAAATAAACTAGTTTAGGAGGGGATTTATATGGAGAAATATAATGCAATTAAAATTGTAAAAGGTAGTGGAGGTTTTGGAGGTCCACTTATAGTAAAGCCTGAAGAAGGAAAAGATACGTTATTATACATTACAGGTGGTGGAGCTGAACCTGAAATTGTAGAAAAAATTGTTAATTTAACAGGATGTAAAGCAGTAAATGGATTTAAAACAGCTGTACCGGAAGAACAAATTTTCTTAGTTATTATTGACTGTGGCGGAACACTTCGCTGCGGAATATATCCACAAAAGAAAATCCCTACAATTAATGTAATGCCAGTAGGTAAGAGTGGCCCTTTAGCAAAATTCATTACTGAGGATATTTATGTATCTGCAGTTGGTCTAGATCAAATTTCTTTAGCTGATTCAAATGCAGAGCCTATAACGGCTGCAGCAGCACCTGAAGCGGAGAAAAGAGAATTTAAATATAGTGCAGATAAAAAGGTATCACAAACATTGGCAGAACATAGTAAATCTAGTATTATTCAAAAAATTGGTATGGGGGCAGGTAAGGTTGTAAATACATTTTACCAAGCAGGACGTGATGCAGTTCAGTCGATGATTACAACAATATTACCATTCATGGCGTTTGTTGCAATGCTAAGTGGAATTATACAAGGTTCTGGATTTGGTAATTATTTTGCTAAGATATTAATTCCACTAGCAGGAAATGGAATTGGACTTATGATACTTGGATTTATATGCTCTATCCCATTATTATCAGCATTGTTAGGACCAGGTGCTGTTATTGCACAAATTATAGGTACTTTAATTGGAGTTGAAATAGGTAAAGGAACTATTCCTCCAAGTTTAGCACTGCCTGCATTATTCGCTATTAATACACAATGTGCGTGTGACTTTATACCAGTAGGTTTAGGTTTAGCAGAGGCAGAGCCTGAAACTGTAGAGGTTGGTGTTCCATCTGTATTATACTCACGTTTTATGATTGGTGTGCCTAGAGTAGTTGTTGCATGGATTGCAAGCATAGGCTTATATCAATAAATTACAAATTAAATTAATTGTGATTGATAGCTTTTTATAAGCAGCTCAATCACAATTAGTTTTCAATAAAAGAAATAATTATATTTTGAAGGAGCGAAAACATTTATGAGTAGTAAGATAATCTATAAAAACAAAGTAAAAGCGCTAGGAGATTTAGCAGAAACATTCTTAGATGAAGGAATGATTATATTTTTTGGAGACAATGCACCAGATACACTAGCAGATTATTGTTACTCTATTGATATAAATAAGGTTGAAGAGACAATAAAATCAGGACAAACTTTAATGCTTGATGGTATAGCTTTTAAAATTACAGCTGTTGGTGATGTAGCAGAAAAAAATTTGGTGAATTTAGGGCATATTACGGTTGCATTCAATGGATCAACAGAACCTACATTATCGGGAACAATATGTGTCGAAAAGAAGAAAATACCGAGCGTGAAAATTGGAAGTGAGATTAGTATAGTAGTATAATTAGTAGTTTTTTAATTTTATGAGATGTTAAATAAGTTAATAATAATTTTAAAATTATAGTTTAATGTTTTGTAAATGTATTTAGGAGGAATTTTTTATGGAAAGTACATGGCTTAATTTAGATGGAAAAACAGCAATAATAACAGGAGGGGCATCTGGTATTGGAAAGGCAGTAGCGCAGGAATTTTTAAACAATGGTGCAAATGTAGTAGTTTGTGATATGAATCCAGATAGACCAGAATTTGATGAAGAAAATGGAAATGTAGAATATATAGTTACTAATGTTGCAAGTAAACAAAGTGTGGAAGAAATGATTGAAAAAACTAAGGCAAGGTTTGGAAGAATTGATATAATTGTAAATAATGCAGGTATTAATGTTCCGAGATTATTAGTGGATTCTAAAGAGGCAAATGGAAAGTTTGAATTAGATGAAGGCGTTTGGGATAAAGTTATGAATGTAAATTTAAAAGGCGTATTTTTCTGTTCACAAGTAGTAGCCAGGGAAATGGTGAAACAAGGAGGAGGAGTTATTATAAATATGTCTTCTGAAAGTGGATTAGAGGGTTCAGAAGGGCAGAGTGTTTATGCAGCAAGTAAAAATGCAGTAAATTCTTTAACTCGTTCTTGGGCAAAAGAGTTGGGAAAATTAGGAATAAGGGTTGTTGGAGTTGCACCTGGTATTTTAGAAGCTACAGGACTTAGAACGTTGGAATATGAAACCGCATTAGCTTATACAAGAGGGATTACTATAGAGGATCTAAGAGCAGGGTATAGTAAGACATCCACAACTCCATTAGGCAGGTCAGGAAAGCTTTCAGAAGTTGCAGACTTAGTATGTTATTTGGCTAGTGATAGAGCAAGCTATATTCATGGAGTGACTTATAATATTGCCGGTGGAAAAACAAGAGGCTAAAGTTATCTTATATAGGTAATTTATATATATTATAAGTACAAAAAGTAATTTAAATAGACAGTATTTTTAAGTAAGACTTAGTTAAAATTTCAACTAGGTCTTGCCTAAATATATGGATAAAAGTAGTGATAATAGATTGGAATAAGTGCAGTAAGGCAAATGTATATTAATTATTATTAGAGTAAAAATAAAATAGAGAAAGTTAAAAGGATTTAAACAATATTAATTATTTGATGCATTGTTTTTGTTTGTTAAAATGACTAAAAGTATCCGTTAAAAAGCTAAAATTAACGATTGATTTAAATTTTTTGTGATATAATAAGAGTGATATTTTATTAGTATGGAGGTAGGATGAAGAAATGAATAAAGGTATATCATTGGATTTATCAAAATTAGCACCTTATTTAGACATGACTGAAGTTGACTATATGGAGGAAATGGTTAAAAGTGCCCATGAAAAGTTACATAATAAGACAGGAGCAGGAAACGATTTTTTAGGTTGGGTCGATCTTCCTGTAGATTATGATAAAGATGAGTTTGCAAAAATTAAAAAAGCAGCAGAAAAAATCAAATCTGATTCAGATGTATTAATCGTTATTGGAATAGGAGGATCATATCTTGGTGCGAGAGCAGCAATTGAAATGTTAACACATAATTTCCATAACGTATTAGGTAAGGATAAGAGAAAAGCCCCTAAGGTTTTCTATGTTGGAAATAATATTAGTTCAACATACATGGCTGAACTTTTACAAGCAATCGAAGGTCAAGATGTAAGTGTAAATGTAATTTCAAAATCAGGTACTACTACAGAGCCAGCAATTGCATTTAGAATTTTTAGAGATTATTTAGAAAAGAAATATGGAGTTGACGAAGCTAGAAAGAGAATATATGCTACAACAGACAAAGCTAAAGGAGCACTAAAAACATTAGCTGATGCTGAAGGATATGAAACATTTGTAGTTCCAGATGATGTTGGAGGCAGATTCTCAGTACTAACAGCAGTTGGATTATTACCAATAGCTGCAGCTGGAATTGATATAGATGAAATGATGAAAGGTGCTGCTGATGCAAGAGAAGCTTATTCTGATCCATCTATTAAGAATAATGATGCTTATAAATATGCAGCAGTTAGAAATGCTTTATACAACAAAGGTAAGGCAATTGAAGTATTAGTAAATTATGAACCATCACTTCACTATTTTAATGAATGGTGGAAGCAATTATATGGAGAATCAGAAGGAAAAGATAATAAAGGATTATTCCCAGCAGCTGTAGATTTTTCAACTGATCTTCATTCAATGGGACAATTTATCCAAGATGGAAAAAGAATAATGTTTGAAACAGTTATAAACATTGAAAAGGCTAAATATGAAATTAACATAGAAAAAGCTGATAGTGATTTAGATGGTTTAAATTTCTTAGCTGGAAAAACTATGGATTTTGTTAATAAGAAAGCATTCCAAGGAACTTTATTAGCTCATAATGATGGAGGAGTTCCTAATATGGTATTAAATGTACCAGAGTTTTCAGCATATTACTTTGGATATATGGTTTATTTCTTCGAAAAAGCTTGTGGAATCAGTGGACATTTATTAGGTATAAATCCATTTAATCAACCAGGAGTTGAGGCATATAAGAAGAACATGTTTGCTTTACTAGGAAAGCCAGGATATGAAGATATGAAGGCAGAACTAGAAAAGAGACTTTAATTAAATATATGAAGATTATAATTGATGGAGATGCCTGTGCAGGCATCTCCATCATTGAAAAAATAGCAAAAAAGTATGAAATTCCAATTATAATTTATTGTGATATTCATCATTTCATTCAAAGTGATTATTCAGAGGTTAAGGTTGTGGATAGTGGATTTCAAAGTGTGGATATGTATGTGGCAAATGAAACTAAACAAGGAGATATAGTTGTATCTCAAGATTATGGTGTGGCTGCCATGTGTTTATCTAAGAAAGCTAAAGTAATAAATCCAAAAGGCTTCATATATGATGAAAAAAATATCGATAGATTATTAGAGGAAAGACATATTTCGCAAAAAATAAGAAGAGGTGGAGGAAAAACCTCGAATCCTAAAAAGAGAACAGAAGAAGATGATTCAAAATTGGAAAGAAATTTAGTAAAACTAATAGAAAATTGATATGTTTTAGAAGCTTAAAAATATAGGCTTCTTTTTTGTATTTATGTTTAAATTAAACCTTAATACATGAAAACACAAGATTTATGTGGTAAGGAGAATGGTGTAGTACATATATTAAGATCTCGTTTTATATGTATATGATTTCTTCTAATGAAATATGTTATAATCAAAATAAAAATTAACTGGAGTTATTTACAAATAATGGTATAATTGTATATTATAATAATAGGGAATATTGAGAAGCATTTGTGAAAGGGGTATAGATTCATGGAAGAACTTCAGTTGAAATATGTTGAGATAATTTTTGATAAACAAACACCACAGAATATTGGAACGGAAATAAATATATCTAGTAGAATAGATGATTGTGATGGTAAATTAGAATACAAGTTTATAGTTGGTAAAGGCGGAATTTGGAATACAATACAGGAGTTTTCTGAGAATAGTAAATGTGTATGGAAACCTAGAACAGAAGGGGAGTATATGGTTATGGTACAAGCAAGGGATAAAGATGGGAAAAAGCCGTTAGATTATTTGGCAAGAGAAGAATTTTCTATAACAAATGATGAAGCAACAGATGCTATGTTAAATGAAGAAATCTTATCTAAGGTTGCAAACGATGAAGAAGGTGACATAAGCTTTAGAGGGATAGTAGAAGATGAAATTTCTTCTGATAACTTGGAGTTTAAAGAAGCTGTAAATAATGACCAAGAGAGTAATGTAGTATTTCTTGAAGTAAAAGAACTTTCGAAAGAAGAAAAAGAAACGTTGATAGGTGAAAAGAGTATTAATGAAGAATTACTTTTTTCAGAAGGAACTGAAAGAAGAGAGTGTAAAAAAATAGATTTTGAAGGAAATGAAGAAAAAGAAGTAGAGCTTATAAATACTATTATTACTGATAAAGAAGAATACATGGTTGGTGAAAAGTGTTCAATAGAAGTGAAAATGAATAATGAAGGTGCGTATTTATATAGATTTTATATTAAGAATAATGATGAATGGGATATAATAAGAGATTATGATACAAGTAATTTGTTAAAATATACAGTTAATGAAGAAGGAGAAAAAAAATTCTTGGTACAATGCAAGATGATGCAATCAACTGAGGCCTTTGAAGACTATAAAATTGTAAGAATAAATGTTAAAAGCATTAGAAAAATAGAAATAACAGATTTTAAATGCTTGAATAAAGCTCTAATATCTGGTGAAAAACTTGGATTTGTTGTAGAAACTAATGTTTATAAAAATGAAGCTGAAAAAGATAAAGTTGTATTGCTATATAAGTTTTATAAATTATATAAAGATGGAAAGTCTGTATGTATACAAGATTATTCTACAAGAAATGATGTATATTACAAGGAATTAGAAGCGGGAAGTTATAGGATTTTATGCCTTGTGAAGAGTATATTTTCTAATAGAGAATATGACGATAGAGCTATTTTAGTATATGACGTTAAACCATATGAAGATATAAAAATTAATAGTTTTGTAGCTAGTTTAAATTCTCCTCAAACAACTGAAACAGATATACGATTTACATCAGAAATACAAGGCGGAAAAAATTTATTATATAAATATAAGGTTAAGGGACCAATTGAGGAAGATACAGGATTTACTGCAGAAAAGGAATTTTCATGGAAGCCTATAGAAGCCGGAGAATATGAAATAATATTATATGTTAAGGATTCAGAGTATAAAGGCGAATATGAAGCTACTAAAAAAATAGCATTTACAATTGAAGAAAAAGGGAAAAAACCAGTAAAAATTTTAGATGTAATAGTTGACAGGGAAAAGAAAGTCATAGCAGGAGAGTCAGTTAACATAATGGTTAATGGGGAAGGTGGAACTAGACTTCAATATGCATTTACAATAAGAGAAAATAAAAAGAAACTAGAAGGGGTAAGCTATAATAAATCAAATTGGATTAATTTCATTCCAGAACATGCCGGAGAATATGAAGTGGAGATAATGGTTAAAGATCAATATTCTGATAAGCCATATGATGCGAATACATTTGTTCATTTAAAGGCTATGGAATACTTACCAGGAGAGATTGATTATATAATTTTACCATACAAAGAAACTCATCTGATTGGAGAAGCTATAGAATTTGAATGCATTATTCAAAATACACAAGATGTCTTAGTTAAATATGAAACAAAAATTAATGGACATTCGGTTGAGGAGACAGAGTTCTCAAAAAATAAGAAACTAAGATTCGTTCCTAAAATTGCAGGAAAATATACAATAGAAGTTTATGCTAAAAATATAAAGTGCAAAGACGAATACGATTCAAAGAAACAAATAAACTTATATGTAAGTGAGGCACCACCAGTAATAGAAACAAAAATAATAACCAATAAATTAGAGTTTAACATAAATGAAGAAGTAACTTTCGAAGCTATAAGCAGAGGAGGAAAAGATGTATGTTATGAATTTTATTTAATGGTAAATAATGAATGGAAAAAAGTACAGCCTTATAGTAAGAAGCATTATTATAGCTTTATACCATTTGCTGAAGGAAAATATAAGATTTTAGCATTGGCAAAGAGTTATTATAAAAAAGTTAGTTATGAAGATTATGATCAAATAACATTTTTTGTTAAGGCGCAATAAGCAAAATAGTTAATGTTAATGTAGCTAAAGGTTTAAGAAAATGGTTCGAAAATAAACATAAGATAAATTTTGGAGGAAGGTTATTAAAAATGGCGATAAATGGTGTAAATCAACTTTCAAATGAACAGCTATTAGCAATGAATATGATGGGAAACGGACAAATAACAAATGATTCTGATTCTGGTGATACTAGTAATGAGTCAAACTATGCATTTCAATTGGCTATGCAAAATTTAATGGATGAATCATCGAAAAAAACTAGTAAAAATGCTAATGGTGGATTAAATAGTACTAGTGACAAGGTTGATAAAACTGATAATAAAATAGATGCGAGTGAAAAATCTAATGCTTCTAATAATGATAAGGCGAGTGCTACAGCAGCTAAAATTGGACAGACATATTTAACAGGACAAAAATTAGAAGACATACCTATGATTATGAATGGGAATTATGTGAACTTTTCAAAAAAAGCAGGGTCCATTTTAGATAATAGAAGTGATGCTGACATAGAAAAGATATATGGTGCAGTTGATTCAGCGGCTAAAAAGTATGGAGTAGATTCAAACTTGATTTTGGCTGTAATTAAACAAGAGTCTGATTTTAATCCTAATGCAACTTCAGAGGCTGGTGCTGCTGGATTAATGCAAATCATGCCTGAAAACTTTTCGAGTTTAGGAATAAAAGATCAATATGATATGGACCAAAATGTTAGTGGAGGAACTCAGCTTCTTAAAGAATATTTGGATAAATATAATGGAAATACTGAGATGGCACTTATGGCTTATAATGCAGGCCCTGGAACTATGCAAAGAAGAGGTGTTTCATCATCAAGCGATTTATATAAAATGCCAGAAGAAACTCAAAATTATGTACCTAAAGTAATGGGGTATTATAGAAATGGAGTCTAAAATACTATTGTATTTTAGATTTTTTTCTATAAGTTATAGTATAAGAGTATAATTTTTAGAAAACTGAATTAAGTGCGTCATATGAATAATAATATGACGTTTTTTTATTCAGTTTTATTATGATTTGATAAAATATTAATATAAAGTAAATCATTTCAAGTGTTATCGTATTCATATACTTGAAAACGTTTTAAAAAGGCAAAATAAAAAACGCAACCCTTGGGGCCAGGTTGCGCTTTAGCAATAAGCAATAAGCAATAAATAAAAAGGGGGCTATATATTCCTTTTATTTATCCTTGCAAGAACATTATAGAGTATTCTCGTTAATAATGCAAGTGATTTAATAAAAAATGTGATTATTTTTGTAAAAAATGAATTACTTTATTGCAAAACAAATTAACATTCGTTAATAGCTCTTTAAAAGGCTTAATTCTTCATCGGTTAATTCTCTATATTCGCCTTCTTCTAAATCCGGGTCTAATAGAAGTCCTCCAAATTCCTCTCTTTTTAGATATACAACTTTTTTATCAACGGCCTCGAACATTCTTTTTACTTGATGAAATTTCCCTTCTTGTATTGTAATTCTTACTTCCGAGCCTTCATCCGTGCTAGTCAATATTTCAAGTTTTGCTTCTAAGCACTTATATCCATCATCTAATGTAATTCCATTTTTAAAAGCAGTAATATCTTTTTCATCAACTTTTTTATTAATTTTAGCATAATAAATCTTATCCACATGCCATTTAGGTGATATTAATCTGTGATTAAGTTCACCATCATTAGTCAAAAGTAATAAACCAACTGTATCCTTATCTAATCTTCCAACTGGAAATGGCTCAAACACTTGATGGTCTAGTGCCAATAAATCAATTACAGTTTCATCTCTATTGTCATGAGTTGCTGATACAACTCCATCTGGCTTATTCATCATTAAATATATATATTTACGATATAACAGTTCTTCGCCGTTAATTTTTATTATTGACTTTTCAGGATCAACAAGCATTCCATTATCTTTTACTACAATACCATCTACCTCAACAATTCCTTTTTTAACAAAGGATTTAACATCTTTTCTGCTTCCATATCCTAAATTAGAAATCACTTTATCTAATCTTTCCAAGTTATTCACTCCAATTCTTTAAATTAGTTAAGAGTTAAATTATTCATTTATTTTATCATAATAGTAAATAGCTTAACACATAGGTATATAATTTATCAAATTTATTTTTATTATGAATTTAAAAATTTATACAAGTTATTATTTTATTATAAAAAATGAGTCATACCTATATAAGAAGATGACTCGTTTTTTATCGAATGTTTTAAATAATTAAATTTTCCAAAGCTGTTATTATGCTAATTTAAATCCACTGTACTACATCATCTAAAGGCTGTCTAGTCTTTTGATATGGCTCTCTTGCGCGATATCCAAAGCTTGCCATAACAGAAACGCCAAAGTGTTCAATATCTAGAATGCCTTCCTCTTTAAGAATTGTTTCTACTTCCTTTATATTGAAACCTTCAATTGGGCAAGAATCAATACCTAAGAAAGCTGCTGCTGTTAACATATTTGCTAAGGCAATATAAGTTTGTTTACTAGCCCAATCATAAAGGAATCTATCATTTTCAAGTAAATTGAAGTCATTTTTTTGGAAGCTTTCGAAAGCCTTCCTCCTACCGTCAGCCATATCTGTAGGAAGATTTTGAACTTCAGACATTATCTTAGTAATATATTCAGAGCTATAAATTGTATCGACTTTCTTACGTGCAAGAAGAATTATAAAATGGCTGGCGCCATTAAAGCTATTTTGAGCCCCCCATGATACAGGGTATAATTTTTCTCTAAGTTTTTTATCTTGAACTACAAGGAATTTCCAAGGTTCAAAACCAAAAGAGCTTGGAGAAAGATGTCCAGCCTCTAAGATTGTATCGAAGTCTTCTTTAGGTATTATTTTTTCAGAATCAAATTTTTTACACGCATGACGAAAATTAAACACATTTATTAATTCTTGATTTTTATTATCCATTTGAAAACCACCTTTCATTTTATGAGTTAAGTTTAACATCATTAGATACTATGTTGAAGTACGCACAATTTTTATATATAATATAAATAAATTCACCTAAGTATCTTTTTTATACTAAAGGAGTTGATAAATATGAAAACAGAAAGTATATATCCAGACTGTCCTAATCATCCATGCCCTGTAGAAACAACACTAAATATAATTAGTGGTAAGTGGAAGGGTATTATTTTATATCGTTTATTGGGTGGCAAGAAACGATTTAATGAACTAAAAAGATTAATTCCAAGTGTAACTCATAGAACATTAACACTACAGCTGCGTGAATTGGAACGAGATAGAATTCTAAAACGTACAGTATATGCTGAAGTACCACCGCGAGTTGAATATGAATTAACTGATCTTGGATTATCAATGTCTCCAATAATTAAAGCCATGTATGATTGGGGATTAAATTATCAATCCGAATTAAATTTATAGAAAGAATAATCTTTTTAAAAATCAATTGTTTTAATATAACGATAGTTTAGGATATAATAAAGTAAAAAATGCAATTTAAATTTAAAAAAAATGTATTGACAGAAGAATTTAATAATCTTATAATTAATTCGTACCCGAACGAACGAGGTGACTAAAATGGAAAAGAAATGTATCATAGCAAAATTAAATATGATTAGTGACGCATCTAATAAATTTTTGACAAGAAAAATAAAAGAGGAGCAGTTATCTATATTACAAAATCATGCTATGCTATTTAATATCTTACCAGAAGATGGTTCAAAACTTCTTTTTAATGAAATAGCTAGCACATGGAAAATATCAAAATCTTCTTTATCTGATATAATAAACAAATATGAAAATCAAGGATTAATAAAAAAGTGTGTTTGTGATTCAGATAAAAGAAGCGTATATATCAGCTTAGCTTCTAAAGGTATATATGTAAAGCAAAAGCTTCAAGGTGTGGAACAGGAGTTCCTGAATTTATTATTAGAAGATTTTGATCAGGAGCAAAGGACAACTTTTGAGGATGATATAGATAAAGCTCTTAAAAATATAATAAAAATGCTTTAAAAGCATTTTTTTTAAATAGATAATTCGTACGCGTACGGAAAAAATACAGAAAGAAGGATTTTAGATATGAAAGAATTAGTAATAAAGTCATTAGAGAAGATTAGACCAATGCTACAAAGGGATGGTGGGGATGTTGAACTAGTTGACGTAAGCAGTAATGGAATAGTAAGTGTAAAAATGCAAGGAGCTTGCGGAAATTGCCCAGGAGCAATGATGACAATAAAGGGTATTATAGAGCAAAGATTAAAGGAAGAAGTGCCAGGAGTTACAGAAGTAATAGGTGTTTAGAAATAAAAAACTTTAATTAAATCTCACAATGGTAAAGAGGACATTAAGTCCTCAGATTTTTCCAGAACATATTCGTACACGTACGAATATGTTCTGGAAATATATTAAGATTCGTTTCGGGTACAAATAACATAGAAATTATGATTTACATATTCAAATAAAATACTTAAGTTTTGAAGGAGGGATAATATGTTTAACTCTATAAGAAAAAGGCTGGTTTTTAATTTTGTTTTAATTGCAGCAATAATAATTTTAATTTGTACATCTTTTTTTACATATCAAATGATAAATGGAATACAAAATCAGATGAAAGCCGACGGAATTACTTTGGTTAACAATGTAAGAGCAAACATTGAGAAAGTAGGAATAAAAAACATAGATAAAATACAGGATATAATAGATGCTACATATGAATATGCAGATGGTGGATTGTGGTATATAGGTATAACAGGAAAAGATAAAACGCTTATTGCAGGTACATCGAAGGATTCCATTGGCGAAAAAATAGATTCATCAGGATCTAACAGTGTATTTGAAGGTAATACAGATTCGTATATATATGAATGGCAGGGAAAGCCTGCGTATAATGTAAGTGTTCCAATTAAGGATGGAAATAGTGTAGTATATAGTTTATCGATAGGAATTTCTGTGGATAATATGCAAAAAGTTATTAGAACAACTATTATAAAAAGTGTAATTTGCGCTATAGCGGCCTTAATATTATCTGCTATTATGGGAATATTTATAGGAAGGCGAATTGCTAAGCCTATAGAAATCATTAAGGAAGCAATTGAGAAAGCAGGTGACGGAGACTTTACAGTAGAATATGAAATTACAGGAAAAGATGAAATAGGAAAGCTTGCAGCTGCAAGTGCTAAAACAAGAAAGAGTATGAGAGAACTTGTTAGAAAAACAAAAGTGATCTCAGAGAGTTTAAGTAACTTATCTAAAAACATTGAAAGTGGTGGTAGTACAGTAGCATTATCAAGTGAAGAAATTGCAGTTTCAGCAGTAAATGTATCTCAAGAAGGAATAAAACAAGCAGAAGATTTAGAAGAAGCTGTTAGATTACTAGAAAGTTTTTCAATAGACTTGGATAATGTGGATAATAACTTAACTTTATTAGCTGATGGCGGAAGAACTATAAAAGAAGATACAAATAAAGGAGCAGAAGCTATAAATAAGTTAGCGGATAGTATTGATGATATGTTAAATTCATTTTTAGCATCAAAGGTTAAAATTGAAAATTTAGATAAAACTATATCGCAAATTAATTCAATAGTAGATGTGATAAATGGAGTAGCTAAACAGACTAATCTTTTAGCCTTAAATGCATCTATTGAAGCAGCGAGGGCTGGCGAAGCAGGAAAAGGATTTTCGGTGGTAGCAGAAGAAATAAGAAAGTTAGCAGAAGAAGTTTTAAATTCATCAAAAAGCATAACTAAGTTAATAAATACAGTAATGAAGGAAACTCATGAAGTTTCTAGTACGACAGAACTTGTAACTCAAATAGTAGAAGATAGCAGAGCGAATATTAACAATGTGACAACTTCTTTTAAAGGAGTTATAAGTAAAGTAAATAACATTCCTAGTGACATTAATAAAGTACATATGGTACTTAAGGAAACCATGAATGGCAGAGATAAGATCTTAGGTACAGTTGAAAATATAGCTTCAAAATCACAAGAAATTTCATCACTTTCGGAAGAAGTGACTGCGTCTACAGAGGAACAGGCAGCTATAACAAATGAATTATCTGTAACAGCAAAAAAGCTGGTAAATATCTCAAAAGTATTAGAAAAGAATGTTTCTGACTTCAAAATATAATCTTAAAGTCGTAGATAATAGTAGATTTTAAATTAATAATAATGGTGGTGTATTTTATGGAATCATTAATATTAATAAAGGATTAACACTTGATATAAATATATCAGGTGTTTTTTAGTGCTTGAGAGCATAAAAAATAATATTTTAGCTAGAGCAATGATTTAAATATTAATACATATGGTATAATATTTAAGGATTGGGAAAGGAGGAATAAGTAAATGGATTTAAAATCATTACTTAATAAAGAGCAGTATGAAGGGGCAACTACAATTGATGGGCAGGTACTTATATTAGCAGGAGCAGGATCAGGTAAGACAAGAGTCTTAACTCATAGAATAGCTCATATGATTGAAGATTTGAATATTGCACCATACAGTATACTGGCTATTACTTTTACAAATAAGGCAGCTAAGGAAATGAAGGATAGAGTTAAGGCACTTATTGGTGAAAGGGCTGAAAACATGTGGATATCCACTTTCCATTCAACTTGTGTTAGGATTTTAAGAAGAGAAATAGATAAAATAGGCTATAAAAGTAGCTTTACTATATATGATAGCTCGGATCAAAAGACTTTAGTCAAAGAATGCATGAAAAGTCTTAATATTAATGATAAAGATATAACTGAGCAAGAGATACTTGGGAAAATTGGAAAAGCAAAGGACAAAATGCAAAGTGTAAGAAACTTTATGATGGAAAATGAAGCTAACTTTAGAGAAAAGAAAATTGCAGATGTCTATGAAATGTATCAGAAGAGACTTAAGGAAAACAATGCCTTAGATTTTGATGACTTGATTTTTAAGACAGTAGAACTTTTTAAAAGTAACCCAGAAGTGTTGGAATTTTATCAAAATAAATTTAAATATATAATGGTTGATGAATATCAAGATACTAATGGAGCTCAATATCAGTTGGTAAAATTACTTGCAGCAAAATATAAGAATATATGTGTTGTAGGGGATGACGATCAATGTATTTACCAATGGAGAGGCGCAGATATAAAAAATATCTTGGATTTTGAAAAAGACTATCCAGGTGCCAAAGTTATAAAATTGGAACAAAATTATAGATCTAAGGGAAATATATTAAATGCAGCTAACGTTGTCATTGTTAATAATTCAAATAGAAAGAGCAAAGTATTACGAACAGAGCAGGAAGCAGGTAATAAGATTAAAATATACAGAGCTTATGCTGATAGTGATGAAGGAGACTTTGTTGGAAAGCAGATTTTAGATATAAAAAATAAAGAGAGTAAAAATTATAACGATTTTGCTATATTATATAGAACAAATGCCCAATCTAGAATTTTTGAAGAAAGTCTTAGAAGAAAAGGGATTCCATATAAAATTGTAGGAGGAACTCGTTTCTATGATAGAAAAGAAATAAAAGATATACTAGCGTATTTAAAGGTTCTCGTTAATCCACAAGATGACATAAGCATCAGAAGAATAATAAATGTGCCTAAAAGGAGCATAGGAGATGCAACTGTAGCTAAGGTACAGGAATTTGCAACAAACTTTGAACTTAATTTATGGGATGCTTTATCTGAGGTTAGGGGAATTTCAACATTAACAGCAAGAAATATTTCGTGTATAGAACCTTTCGTAGCACTAATGGAGAATTTGATGGAATTAAGTGAAACAGTGCCAGTTTCAGTGCTTATTGAATCTATCTTAAAAGATACCGGATATATGAAGCAATTACAGGAATCTAATGAAATTGAAGACAAGAGTAGAATTGAAAACTTAAAGGAATTAGTATCAGATGCTGTTGACTTTGAAAAAAGCAATGAAGATAAATCTTTAGCTGCATATTTAGAAAGAGTTTCTTTAGTTCAAGATACTGATAAAATTGAGGAAGAAGATGACGCAATAGTACTTATGACAATACATAGTGCAAAAGGACTAGAGTTCCCAGTAGTGTTTATGGTTGGTATGGAAAATGGTATTTTCCCGGGAAATGCGTCATTTGAAAGCGAATCAGAGATGGAAGAGTCGAGAAGATTGTGTTATGTCGGGATAACTAGAGCAAAAGAGACATTATTTATGACTTCAGCGGAAGTAAGAAGAGTATTTGGTAAAACCATGGCATATCCTCAATCTGATTTTATTAATGAAATAAAGCCAGAACTTAAGGAATATGTAAGTGGAGAAAAATCAGGTATTATGAGCAGAGAAAGAATTATGCAAAGTAGTTCTTATACAAATCCGCATAGTTTACGAAATAGCATGAATAGAGCAAATATCGCAGGGTCAGGCAGCGGGAACACTAATATAGGCAATATAAATACTACTAAGGAAGCTGGAACAGAATATATAACAAGTAATGAAGCGACTCTTGGTAGAAAAGTTTTTCATGATAAATTTGGAAAGGGAACTATTGTAGCAGTTCAAGCTTCTGGCAGCGATAAAAAGTTAACAATTGCCTTTGATAAGCAAGGAGTTAAATCATTGCTATTATCTTTTGCAAAGCTTAAAATGATGTAAAGACATATTCTAGTGATAATTGTGGAGGATTAATTGTGGATAAAATTGAAAGAATAAAAGAGCTTGTGGAAAAATTAAATAGATACTCTTATGAATATTATTCTCTAGATAATCCTTCTGTAAGTGATAAGGATTATGATGAAAAATATTATGAACTTCAAGAGTTAGAGAGAGAGACAGGATACATACTTCCATATTCTCCAACATTAAGAGTTGGGGATGTAGTTCTTGAAGGATTTAAGAAGTATACTCATAAAGCAAAGCTTTGGAGCTTGGATAAGGCTCAAAGCCTGCAAGAAATTATAGATTGGCATAATAGAAACGTTAAGTTCATTGAAGAAATGAGAAACAGGGGCGAAAATCTGCCGGATTTAAAATATGTACTTACCAAAAAGTTTGATGGATTAACAATTAATTTAACATATAATAAGGAAGGTATACTCGAAATTGCGGCGACAAGAGGAACTGGAAGCATCGGAGAAGAAGTAACGGCTCAGGTAAAAACGATAAAATCAATTCCGCTTAAAATTCAAAGTGAAGATATTTTAGAAGTTCACGGAGAAGCAATAATGACTCAAGAGGCTTTTAATAAATATAATGAAGCCTCTGATACTCCATTAAAAAATTTAAGGAATGGAGCAGCAGGAGCTTTAAGAAATCTTAATGTAAAAGAGACTGCTAGAAGAAATTTATCTGCTTTCTTTTATGATGTTGGATATAAGGAAGGAACTCCATTTAAAAGCTACTTAGAAATGATGAAATTTATAAAAGAACAAGGCTTACCAGTTGATGAATACATTAAAGTATGTTCTTCCATAGAGGAGATTCAGGAGCAGATTGATTATATTAAAGGCATCAGATTTGACTTGAATTACGATATTGATGGATTAGTAATTGCAATAGATGATATTAGAACTAGGGAACTTTTAGGATATACAATCAAATTTCCTAAATGGGCAATTGCATATAAATTCGAAGCTCAAGAAGCAACAACTAAGCTTTTAGATGTTGAGTGGAATGTTGGAAGAAGCGGAAGAATCGGTCCAACGGCTATACTAGAACCAGTTGAACTTGCAGGAGTCACAGTTAAAAGGGCTACCCTTAACAATATGGATGATATTGCAAGAAAAGGTGTTAGAATTGGAGCTGAAGTATTTATACGCAGAAGTAATGATGTTATACCTGAAATAATGGGCGTTGTACCAGAATCCTTAGAAGGTTCAGAAGAAATAACAGTTCCAGAAACATGTCCAGCATGTGGAAGTCACTTGGTTTTAAATGGTGCACACTATTTTTGCGAAAATACATTATCTTGTAAACCTCAATTAGTAAAGAGTATAGTTCATTATGCATCTAGAGAAGCAATGAATATAGCTGGCTTTTCAGAAAGGACAGCAGAGCAGTTGTTTGAGAAGCTTAATATTAAGTCAATTTCAGACTTATATAAATTAAAGGAAGAAGAATTGATAGGTTTAGAAAAGTTTGGCGCTAAGAAGGCACAAAATCTTTTAGAAGCCATTGAAAAAAGTAAAGATTGTGAATTAGATGCATTTATATATGCTTTAGGAATACCTAATGTAGGTGCAAAAACAGCAAAGGATTTGGTTGACAGATTTAAATCCATAGAGGGATTAAAAAATGCTTCTTTCGAAGAACTAGTTGAAGTTAAGGATGTAGGAGATATAGTTGCACAAGGTGTTGTTGCATTCTTTAAAGAAGAAAAGGTATTAGAGACCATAGAGGAATTATTAGCTTTAGGAGTTAGTCCTAAGTTTATAGAGAAAGAAGTTATAGAAAATCCTTTTGAAGGAAAGACTGTTGTAGCTACTGGTTCACTTGTAAATTATTCTAGAACTGAAATAAAGGATAAGCTAGAAAGCTTGGGAGCTAAAGTTGCAGGAAGTGTTAGTAAAAAAACAGATTATGTGATAGCAGGAGAAGCAGCTGGATCGAAATTAACTAAAGCACAGGAATTAGGAATTAAAGTTCTTTCGGAAGAGGAATTTGAGAAAATATTAAGGGGGTAAAGTATGAAAAAATTAATAAACTTGCTTGGATTTGCAGCAGCGTTTATAACAAGCATCTTAATAATTTGTACCTTTATGACAACATATCAATTTTACTATGTTGGATTAATTTTTAATTCATATTTACCCGTACAAATAGGTGTTTGCATTACAATGATAATATTAGCAATTAGATTTCTTGTTATTGAGACAGGGAAAAAAAGAATAGTGTATTTCATATTTAGTTTAGGAATATCAATTTCATTGATTTTTTTTATGATAAATCAAATTAGATAGTTAATATGAAGTGAGAAATAGATTTCTAGCAGGTAAATATTCATTATTAAATCTAAATATATATGTTGCAATTGATTTTCTACATTTGACATCTGGATATTTACTTAGCAGATGGGCATTCTAAATGTAATTTTATTATTGCAACATATATATAATAGATAATTTATAAAATCTTTAAATTAATAAGACTGACTTAAAATAATCTTAGATTATTTTAAGTCAGTCTTTTTGATTAGAAGAAATATTTTGTGGTAATAATATGAAATATAAATAAAGGTAAAGGGTGTAATTATGAAAAAATATTTTTTCAGTATGATCATGCTGACTTTAGTTATTTTATTTTGTTTAGGATTTATAGATAAAGAGAGCAGCAATGTATCTAATAATAATTCAGAAGAAACTATAAGTTATGGTATAGATCAAATTCCTGAAGACTTAGAAAAAGTAACTAAACTATCTAAGCGTGATGAGGATATTATATGTGCAGTAAGTAAAGGATTAGTTTCAAAAGGAGAAAATAATGAAATAAAACCTTCTTTAGCAAGCGAAATTATAAAAGATAAAGACGGAATTCAATATGAGTTTAAAATTAGAGATGATATTTTTTGGAGTGACGGAAGCCAGATAACACCGAATGATGTGGTCACATTTTTTAAGGAATTATTAAAAGAAGAAGATGAAGAAAATATACAAGCATTACTTAATGTGTATGGAGCCAAGGAATTTAAAGATGGGAAGATTACATTTGATACTGGTGTTGCAATAAGAGAAAGTGGAAATTCTGTTATAATCAGATTAAATAAGAAAGATGATGAGTTTTTAAATGAATTAACTAAACCACAATACAGATTACGAAAGTATCTCGTAATGTGGCGGAATATAAAAAATAACTATGATAAATTAGTTTATTCAGGAGAGTACAGCATAAATTCTATAAGCGATGATAAGCTCGAACTAACAAAAAACAATAAAAGTGATGAAGCTAATAGTATATCAAATATTAGTATAGTAAGTGATGCAAGCGTGGAAGCATCTATGGCATCATATGAAGTAAAACAAAGAGATATAGTAATAAATCCTCCAGAAAGTGAGATTAATAAATTAGCTGAGCAGAAAAAAATAATAACGGTCCCAGAAAATCAGGCGGCATATTTAGTTATTAATGATAAAGACGATTCTACACCAATTCAAGGAAGGAGAGAAATCTATAATAATGTGTGCAAAGCTCTTGAGGAGTATGAAAATTCTAATAGTAACGAGTTTGAACTTGCAGAAGGGAGCTATTTTAGGGAAGATAAGCAGGATTTGACTAAATTGCAGGCAAGAAAGGTTGTCAGTAATAAAGAAGGTGAATGGAGTGCACCTCAGGTTTTAACAATATTATGTGAAGATACCAATGAAAATAGAAACTTATGTAGAATAATCCAGGAGTGGTTTAAAAATAATACAAATATAACTATAAAATATAGTGCGGTAAAAGAAGAATTTGAAGATGAGGAATTGAAAAAAAGATATGATATGATTTTAATTAATGAAGAGGCTAATGCATTTAACAAGTTAAATTTTTATTCGAATCTAAAAGCGTATTTAACGGAAGGACAGAGTGAACTTTTAGAAAAATGTACAGCAAGTAAATCAGGAAGCGACTATTCAAACTTGGAAGAAAGTCTATTTCAAAATTATGATATACTTCCCTTAGTGTTTTATAATGAGAATATAGCTATTTCAGATAAGATATCAAAACTAAAGTTAGATGGAAATGGAAATATAGATTTTGAGACAATTAGCTGATTGAAGTTATATTAAACGCATATTCAAAGATAAATTATATTCTCTGAATATGCGTACTAAATTTATATATTTTGATTTCATCTTAAAATTAATGTTTCTTTTTCTTAGGATGATGAGTTTTATTTTTCTTATTCTTTTTACTAGTTGGAGGAGGAGAAAATTTAACATTTTTAATATTATCTTTGCTTAATGTAGGAATATTACTAATTTTTTTTGAAGATAACAGGTTTTTAGGTTTAGATTCGTCTGAATTAATGCATTCTTTAGCAAATTGAGCATTAATAGTTGAATAGTATATATTATCATCATCTAAGTATGATTTTTTATTTATATTATCAGAAACTGAATTTTTAACCAGAGAATAATTATGACAGGTGCTTTGTGGCTTGCTAATATTTAAAGATTCGGGTGTCTTTTCTGAGTCTATAGGTAAATTAAATTCCATGAAATCTTCCACCATGTCTTTAAATAAATAAATAATCAAAAAGAAGATAAACATATTCCTATTACTATCAAGAGAAGTTTTTTTGGAACTTAAAGAATCCTTTCTTTTTGAATAATCTAAACTTTTTACAAATATAGATGCTAAACCTGCACTTTTTGGAGTTGGTAATACAGGCATTCTAAAATATGTTTCATCAAGCATATCAGCAGAATGCAAGCTGAGCCTTCTATATCTTTCAACTTCATCTAAAGTCGGCGCTTCAGGCCAGCTTGTCAAAAGGCCGCCATTTACAAAAAACTTCCTATATATTCCTGAAATTATTGGTCTTAATTCAGTAGATTTATCTTCTTGAAGAGAATACATAATTAGACAAAGAAGATAAAAAGCAACTTCGAGACATGAGTATTTAGAGTCTTTTTTATCAGAAAGTTTAACAAATATATTTTTATCTATATCATATAGGTTAATTAATTTATCAACTATTTCCTTAGCAGCATCTTTAAAGGAAATTATTTCTGTATGTTTATAAGCTTCCATTAGACATATAGCAAACAATGCACAATTATCTATTGAATCTGAATAATAATCTTTGTCTTGAAACTTACTTATTAAAAAGTCACCTAAGTCTAAAATAAGTTTTCTTGCATCATCATCAGAAGAATATTTATAAAATATATTTAGTGCAAGAAAAATTTCCACACCTTCATTGAAAGATAAATCATATAATACAGTTTTATAATCTTTAAACATATCCAAGATTTCGTGGGAAAATTTAGAGTATTCTTCACTGTCATTGTCGGATTTATTATAATTGGAGTATAATAGGTAACTATCCATCATAAAAGCTTGGTCTGCAAATTTAAATTTATCATCTTTATCGACTAAAGAAAAACCCTTTGAATTACCATCAGACATATTTTTTTTACTAACAAATAATCCCTCATTGTTTCGCAAATTTTCAGAATAGAATTGTAATTGCTCTTTTGCTAGGTATCTGAATGGTTTTTCGAGTGAGGAAATATTTCTTTTGCCATCATTAAAATGGGAATAATATTCACTTAATTCAAGTAAGGATAATGTCATAAAAGCATTTGTAGAAGGATTTATTTCTTTTTTAAAGCTAGATTCATCAAAACCATGAGAGCTTTTACTGTGAATAAATACAGGGGAAGCTTTTCTATATATGCACAATAGTGGAGAAAAATTATTTAATATGCTAATATCATCTATAGAAGATTTTTTTGAAGTTCTAAGTTGTGCCAAAAGACCACATTTAGAGTTCAATACTAAAGTTTTTATGGATTCTTTTGATAAGTGAAATAGCTGACCACTGATTTCTTGCTGGGAAAGACTATTCATCCTAAAAAATGGTCCTATATATCTCAATGTATAAAACACCTCTCACAAAATTCTCATCTTATTCATTAATATGAAGTTAGTAAATAGAAGGTGCATAAAATAAAAATAAAAGGAGATTTTTTTATAATGAAGGAAGGAAAATTAGATTTTGATGATCTAAGAAGTATCATATTAAATAATAAAACAGTTAAGAGAAATGAAGTAAAGGTTAGAAATGATGTCGGAGAAGACTGTACAATAATTGATTTTGGAGAACATGAAGGGATATTTTCTACAGATCCCATAACTGGAGCAAGCGAAAATGTAGGAAAATTAGCTGTACATATAAATTGCAATGATATTGCCTCATCAGGGGGAGAGCCTATAGGGATCTTAGTTACTATTTTAGCACCTACATCTGCAAGCTTAGAGGATATAAATAAAGTTATGAGTGAAATTGATGAGGAAGCAGCTAAGATTAATGTTGAAATCATAGGCGGACATACAGAAGTAACCAGCGCAGTTAATAAAATAGTTATATCGGTTACTGTCATAGGAAAGAACTTAAAAGGTAAATCAGTCAAAACAGCAGGGGCAGAAATAAATGATGATGTAATAGTAACGAAAAGTATAGGAATTGAAGGGACTCATATTTTAATAAATGAATATGAAAATAGAATAAAAAGAATTTTATCTGAAGAAGAAATAAAGTTTGGGAAGAATTTAATAAATGAAATCAGCGTTTTAGAAGAGGGGAAGATAGGCGGAGAATTTGGAGTAAATTCAATGCATGATATAACAGAAGGCGGTCTTCTTGGAGGGTTATTTGAGGTGGCTATGGCATCAAATAAAGGATTTAAAATATATAAAGATAGAATACCAATGCTTGAAATAACAAAAAAAGTCTGCGAAGAATTTAAAATAGATCCCCTTAGACTCATATCATCTGGAAGCATGCTTATTACTACTAAAAATGGAGAAAAGTTGGTTGAAAGACTCAATAAACAAGGTATAAGTGCCAGCATAATAGGGAAGATATGTGAGCGTGATGGGATTTTAGTTGATAATGAAGAAGAAATAAAAGTAGAGCCACCTAAAAGAGATGAACTATTTAATGTAGAATAATTGCTTAAAAATGATTATTTTGTAAAATCTTTATGTATTTTTATTAATAAATGCAGTTGCTTAAGTTAAATTGTAATATTATATAGTATAAGAAATAGAATTGATTTTGTTTTAAAGAAATGAGGAGAAAGCGATGAAAAGATTAATATTAGCCAGCAATAATAAAAAAAAGATAAAAGAAATGAAAGAAATATTAAAAGAATTAGATATAGAAGTTAAATCCTTAGAAGATGAGAATATTGATATAGATGTGGTTGAAGACGGGAAGAGTTTTGAAGAAAATGCAAAAAAGAAAGCTAAAGAAATATATGAATACCTATTAAAAAGAGGAGACGAAAACTTTATTGTATTGGCAGATGATTCAGGACTTTCAGTTGATTATTTAGGAGGAGAACCTGGGATATATTCGGCAAGATATGCAGGGGAACATGGGAATGATAAAAAGAATAATGAAAAGCTTTTGAATAATTTAAAAGGTATAAGTATGGAAAATAGAAGCGCTAAGTTTATATGCCAGTTAGCAATGTTTACAGATAAGGGGGAATATTTCAGCGTTCTTGGAGATGTTAAAGGATATATTATAGAAGAGTTACAAGGTGAAGGTGGATTTGGATATGATCCATTATTTTTCTACGAGCCATTAAACAAAACTTTTGGAGAATTATCACCAGAAGAAAAAAATGAAATAAGTCATAGAGGATTAGCGCTAAAAGAATTAAAAAAGATATTATATAAGTTAGTATAGCTAATGAAAAAGAATTATATTGGTATATAACAAACAATATTTATTAGAAAAGATAACGTGTCATCATATAACTTAATCTTATTATTGAAGCAATATAATTAATAAAGGAGTTTAGGAGGAAATTTTATGCTAATTGCAGTTGTAAGTGATACACATAGAATAACTAAATATATTAAACTGGCTAAGGAATTAATAAAAGGAGCTGATATATTAATACATTTAGGTGATAATATTGAAGATGTAAAAATATTAGAAGATAATTTTAAGGGAAAAGTATATGCGGTTGCAGGGAATTGTGATTATTCAGGGAAATATCCAAAGGAAGGAATTATAGAAGTAAATAACAGAAAAATATTCTTTACTCATGGAGACCTATATGGGGTTAAAAGTTCTATAAATAATATTTATTATAGAGGCAGGGAAGTGGAAGCTGATGTTGTTTTGTTTGGGCATACCCATGAACAATTATTAGAAAAAGAAAATGATATTATATTAATGAATCCAGGAAGTGTGTCTTTGCCAAGGTTTAGAGGAAGATATGTTGGATTTATAAATATAAGCGACAATAGTGATATGGATACATACTTTAAGGAAATAAGAGAATAAATGAATTGCTTGAATGTAGGTTAAGGATAATAAATTCATTCAAATATGTATCTTAAAAATTATGAATTTGGGGAAGTTGATAAGGTAATGAAGCTTAATATGAACCGTTAATTCTGTGCTTGAATAAATTTGAAAGAAAGTACTTCCATGGATATAAAATCATTTAAATTCCATTAAGTAAAATATTTATTATAAAATTATTAAAAAAGGTATTGACGAAACAGATTTCATATTGTAGAATAATCATTGTCGCTGAGAGATAAGCAGCAAAGCTTAAAATCGGTCAAGACCTTCGGGGTGTAGCGCAGTTGGGAGCGCGCGTGGTTTGGGACCATGAGGTCGCAGGT
>NZ_LZZL01000014.1:0-85530 GCF_002006495.1 Clostridium sp. BL-8 | reverse complement strand
TTACTTAGCGGATAGACATCCTAAATGTAATTTTATTATTGCAACATATATATATTAATAAAATTATTAATTAAATAGTAAATTTAAATTAAGGAAGGGTTTTTAAATGACAAAAATAGATATTATTTCAGGATTCCTAGGAGCAGGAAAAACTACATTAATAAAAAAATTAATTCAAGAAGCTTTTAATGGCGAAAAGCTTATGATAATTGAAAATGAATTTGGTGAAATAGGAATAGATGGTGGATTTTTAAACAATTCAGGAATTGAGATTACTGAAATGAACTCAGGATGTATCTGTTGTTCATTGGTAGGTGATTTTGGAGTTGCGCTAAAAGATGCATTAGTGAAGTATTCTCCAGAACGTATAATAATAGAACCATCAGGAGTGGGAAAGCTATCTGATGTGATTAGAGCTGTAGAAAGCATAAAGGATGAGGCACCTATAAAACTTAATAGTTTTACTGCAGTAGTTGATGCAGTAAAATGCAAAATGTATATGAATAATTTTGGAGAATTTTTTAATAATCAAATTGAAAATGCTAACACAATTGTTTTAAGCCGTACCCAAAAACTTTCAGAAGAAAAACTAGAATTGTGCGTATCTCAAATAAAAGAACACAATAGTGATGCAGCTATAATAACTACAAATTGGGATGAGATAAGTGGAAAACAAATTCTTCAGGCAATGGAAAATAAAAATTCTTTTGAAAAAGAACTTTTAAGTGAAGCAAAGCATCACGAACATCATCATAGTGAAGAATGTAACTGCAACGATCATGAACATCATCACCACGATGAAGAATGTAACTGTCATGATCATGAACATCATCACCACGATGAAGAATGTGATTGTCATGATCATGAACATCATCATCATGATAAAGAATGTAGCTGCCATGATCATGAACATCACCATCACGATGAAGAATGTGACTGCCATGATCATGAACATCACCATCATGATGAAGAATGTGACTGCCATGATCATGAACATCACCATCATGATGAAAATTGCAATTGTCATAATCATGAACATCATCATGCAGATGAAGTATTTACAAGCTGGGGGATAGAAACACCAAGAAAGTATTCTAAAACAGAATTAGATGAAATTTTAAAAACTTTATCTGATTCTTCAGAATATGGAATTATCTTACGAGCAAAAGGAATAATATCTTGTAGCGAAGGCGGATGGATTAATTTTGATTTAGTTCCAGGAGAATACGAAATTCGTGAAGGAAAACCAGATTATACAGGAAGATTATGTGTTATAGGAACTAAACTTGACAAGGCTAGAATAGAAGAGTTGTTTCATATATAAGATTACATAATAGAAAGTAACTTGAAGAATTAAATTATAAATTATATTGCGTAATATAATTTACAGAAATATAAATTGAAATACGTAAAGAAAGAAGGCGTAAACTTATGACGGATATACCAGTTTTTCTTATTACAGGTTTCTTAGAGTGTGGCAAAACTACGTTTATTAAAGAAATATTTAATGATCCAGATTTTGCACAAGGAGAAAAAATTACTTTAATTGTTTGTGAAAGTGGCATAGAAGAATGCGAAAGAGATTTCTTAAAAGAAAATAATATTACATTAGTGAATATTAATAGTCAGGAAGAATTAACGGATTCATTTTTAAAAGAGTGCAATAAGAATACGAAGCCAAGTAAAGTCTTAATAGAATACAATGGTATGTGGCAGTTCGATGTTATAGAGAAGATAAGCTTTCCAGAGGAGTGGGAGTTTGCTCAAATAATAACACCTATTGATGCTAGTACGTTTGAGAGCTATATGGGAAATATGAAGTCTCTTATTATAGAACAATTCAAGAACTCAGATTTGATTATTTTTAATAGGTGCAATGAAAAAACAGATAAATTAAAGTTTAGGAATAGCATAAAGGCTGTCAATGCAAGAGCAAATATAATTTTTGAGTTGGAAAATGGTGAAATTGATGATAGTCCACTACAATTACCTTTTGATATAAATGCGAAGGTAATTGAATTTAAGGATTATGATTTTGGTGTGTGGTATCTAGATGTGACAGAATCACCAGAAAAGTACGAAGGAAAAAATGTAAAAATAAAAGGAATTGCATTAAGCCATCCTAAGTATCCTAAGAATGTTTTTGCCTTTGGAAGAAATGCTATGACCTGTTGTGAAGATGATATTTCTTTCTTAGGGCTTTTATGTCAAAGCAATAAAACAGTAAATTTCAAGGAGAAAGAATGGGTTGAGATAGAAGGCGTAATACATAAAAAGTTCATATCTCAAGAGCAAAGAGAAATTCCATTTATAGCTATAAAAGACTATAAAGTAATAAATAAAATTGACGATGAGTTAGTATATTTTTAGAGTTTAATGTAAGCTTGTGAGAAACCCTTCCTAGAAATAGGAGGGGTTTTCTTAATCAATCAAGTAAATTCTTTTCAAATTCCTCAACCATTTTTTTAGTCATTAATCCGCCAATATTTCCACCAATGTGTCCATTTGATCTTGAACTCTTATTTCCATTATATTTTTCATTAAATTCTATTCCAATTTCATTTTCAAATTCAGTTTTTAAATTTTCTAGTTTTACTTTTGCTTCTGGAATTAAAGGCCGTCTACTCATGTTTAACACCTCCATGTTAGTAATAGTTTAATATTTTTGAGAAAAAATATACCCTAGAGTATTAGAAATTTAGGTTGAATAAAGTTTACTGAATTTTAACTTAAAATGCGTATATTTATACTTAAAATCATTATGTAGTATGTTGTAATTTAAATAAAGAAATATTATGATTAGGTCATAGGAAAAAAATGTAAAGGAAAGGGGCGCATTTATATGAGAAAGTACGATTTAGTTAAGGACAAAGTCGATTCAAGAGATTTAATGTATGGAAAAAGACATGTTGTGAAGAGTGAAATACTCCCAGAAAAAATTGATCTTAGGGAAAAATGTTCACCTGTTGTAGATCAGGGACAGTTAGGAAGCTGCACTGCAAATGCAATTGTTTCAGGACTCAGGGAGTTTATGCTGTTAAATGACAATCGCAGCCACTTTGAAAGATTATCTAGACTTTTTTTATACTGGTGGGAAAGAGACTTAGAAGGAACTGTTTATAGAGATAGTGGGGCATCTCTTAGAGACGGAATGAAGGTTTTAAAAAACCAAGGAGTCTGCTTAGAAGCTTCATGGCCATATGATATAAAAACTTTTGAAAATTCTCCTACGGAGAAAGAGTTAGAAGAGGCAAAAAACTATACAATTTCAGGATATCAAAGAATAAAGTCTATTGATGAGATTAAACATGCTTTACTAATTGAACATTTAGTGGTATTTGGGATAACTGTATATGAATCTTTTGAAACTGTTAAAACTGATGGTATTGTACCAGTGCCAAAGGACGGAGAAAAGGAACTTGGTGGACATGCTCTGTGCATTGTAGGATATGATGATAATTTTAATAATGGAAGTTTCATTGTTAGAAACTCTTGGGGAGATGCATGGGGAGATGAAGGATATTGCTATATACCTTATAGTATGTTCGAATATCTAATGGATATTTGGACTGTTAAGCTAGGAGCATAAATATATATCAGTGGATTTTATGCGGTTTTAGGCTCTAATGCTCATCCGAAAGTATATTCAATTACGTAGAAATAGTATATCAAATAATATTGGCATCTGGGTGAGCATTTTAGCATTATAAAATATATGGATATATCTATCATTTGCTATATTAATGAAATTTCTTTGAGTTTATTAATTATTTTAATGTATAATATCATTATGAATAAATTAAAGTGAATAAATATTTAAAAAACTCCTAGAGTAGAGAATAAAATGAATTCAATTTTGGTGAGGTATATTAATAGTTATGAGAAGTAAAAGAATTATGATTATTGGTTGTGGTGGAAGTGGCAAATCAACATTGGCAAGAAATCTTGGGAAAAAGATGAGTATACCTGTTATACATTTAGATAAATTATTCTGGAGAGCGGGATGGAAATCAATTTCTGATGAAGAATTTGATACTATTCTACATAATGAACTTATAAAAGATTATTGGATTATTGATGGCAATTTTAACAGAACAATAAGTGAAAGATTAGGTAGATGTGATACGGTGATTTACCTTGATTTTTCTAGAGTTAGGTGCTTATTTGGAGTGATAAAGCGTGTGCTAAAAAACTATGGACAGACACGTTCTGATATGGGGGAGAATTGTCCAGAAAAATTTGATATGGAATTTTTGAAGTGGATATGGAATTTTAACAAAGTTCATAGAGATAAATATTATCAAGTATTATCAAATGCAAAAGACAAGAAGGTATTTATAGTACATAATCACAGGGAATGTAGAAAGTTATTAGATAGGATATAGATATAAAAAAGTTAATGAGTCATAAATTAAATAATGATAAGTGCATTTTATTACAACATATAATTTTATAAAAATGCTTAGCCACGATAAATTTATTATGGTTAAGCATTTTTCATATATTATAATTTAGTTAAATCTCATAAAATAAGATTCTGAATTTGTAGAATAATTTTTTGGGTAAGGAAGATAATAATGCTAGTCATAAAAAATTATAGATAAAAATAATGAATAGGATGATAGTTTATGAAAGCATACAAAATAAAAATAACATTACAGGGAAGTGCACCACTAATATGGAGGCGCGTAATCGTTCCAGCAGAAATTACATTTAAAAGATTGCATGACATAATTCAACTTTCTATGGGATGGAGTAACTGCCATCTGTATGATTTTAATCTTGTGGAGGAAAAATTGAGAATAACTGGCGATGAAGAATCAATTGCAGAATATGAAATGTATTCAAAAATTAAATTAACAAAGAAAAACGATCCATATGGTTTTATTGCAAATTTATTAGAGGTAAAACCAAAACTAAGCAGCAAGGTTAAAATAGATAAGTATTTAAATCAAGATTTTAATATTGCATACATATATGACCTAGGTGAATACTGGAAACATGAAATAGCTTTAGAAGAGAAAATTGAAGACTATGAATATGAATGCCCAATGTGTTTAGAAGGTGAGGGGGCATGCCCACCAGAGGATATAGGAGGAATATGCGGATATACAGAATTTTTGGAAATTATAAACAACGAGAAACATCCAGAATATGAAGAAACAAAGGAATGGGTGAGTAATCAACACTATGAAGATGTGTTTGATATTGAAAAGATTAACGTTCATTTAGCAAATATGTTTATGAAGAAGAATTCAAGGAATAAAAAATATTATGGAGAATGGATTAAAACGTCGTAATCTTACTATAAATAAGCTTAATAATTTTTATTAAAATGAGCTTAATATTAAAGATTTAGGATAACAATATATCAGATTTAACTAATACAGTGTATAAATTCTACTCATACCAACATTCTACTAGATTATAATTTGTAATAGTGGTTAATATATTACTGCCAAACAAAATAATAATTATATTTAAGGAGGTAGATTCATATGGCTTCAAGCAATAGTGGTAGTAACAGAACTTTAATTCCAGAGGCAAAGGCAGGTTTAAGCAGATTAAAAACTGAGGTTGCTTCAGAAATAGGATTAGGAAACTATGAAAGCGTAGACAAAGGAAATCTTTCTTCAAGACAAAACGGTAGTGTTGGTGGGTTCATGGTAAAACACATGATAGAAAGCTATGAACAAGGCTTAAAATAAAAAGGTTATTAAAAATACATTAAAATAAAAATTTGTCAGAGAAGGGTACTCAATAACGAGTACCTTTTTCTATTTACAAAGAAAAATATAAATTCATAAAAGATGAATGTAATATAAAAAATGTCATGAATGAAATTGTGATTCATATAAAGCAGGTTTATTATAGATAAAAGAATTACTAAATTTATTGCATCATAATAGAAAAATAAGAATTAATGTAATATAGTATATTATTTTGTGCTAAAATAGTGTTATAATGCAATCTTTGGATTATTTATGCTATTATATAGATATGGCTTATTTTTTATGTAATTTTATGACATATAAAAAGTGCTAATTAATAAGTATAAGTATGTGAAGCGCTTTTAAGGTGTAACATGTAATCGAGAGAAAATAATAGTAGAATTAATAAGGAATACGAGGGAGAGAGACATGCCTAATATTTTTGATGGACTTAGAAAAATTGCAGATAATGATATAATTGAACAAGTTGCATTACTTGAAACTATGAATATAACTAATATATCAAAGCCTGTTATACAAAAGGCTAAAAAAAGAACTATAAGCATAATTAATCTTATAGGAAGCAAAATTGGAAGAAATAATGTGATTGAAGAACCGGAAGTAACTGAAATATGGGCTTTAATTGATGAAAAAAAAGAAGAATTAAAAGATTGCACAAGAGAAGAATTGAATGAAAGATTATTAAATATTCTTTTAGAGAAGATTAAAGGTGATATTGAAGATGAATCTGAGGATGCTATATCCATAGAAGTGATAGAAGAAGCATCTAAGTTATACAAGGTTTACGAAAATCTAACTCCAGGTAAAAAAGCTGATAATATTTATTTAAAATATAATGAAAAGCTTGAAGGCAAAGCAAAAGAGTTTATAAATGATCAACCTTTCATTGATTTACAAGAAACAGAAGAAAATATAGAAGAAATTATAAACAATATGGATGAAAAACGCAGGAAGGAATTCTTGAAATCCATGGAAGTAGAAAATCTAACATTATTAAACGTGTGGAAAAAAATAGATAGGCAGCATTTTGCAAGACTTATATGGATGGCAGTAAAGGCTTATAAAGGTAGGTTTACGCCTAAAGAGGAAATACTTCCAAGTTTTGTAGATGGTGATAAAGAAGTAGAAGCATTAAAAAGAGATGAAGAATTAAAAAAGTCACAGAGAGCATTATTTGAATTAGAAAATAAAATAGAAATCTGTAAGGATAAAATAAATTCTATAGAAAGTAATTTAAAAAAAGAAAATCGTTTGTTAAACATTGCAGTTAAAAATAAAAGTAAAGCTGAAGAAGATATAGAAGAGCTAAAAGAACAAAATTCTAAATTAGAAGAAGTGAAGAAAGCATATGAAGATAAGGTAAATGAAATTAAGGAAAAGATAGAAAATGCAGCATTAGTAGATGTATTAGATTCATTAACAGAGGAATTTAGAACAGTTAAATTTGAATCGATTGATATTAATAATAGAATTTCAGATATTAATATAGAAATTACATATAAAAATGAGTTAATAGAAGATAGTATTAAGGTAATAACAGGCAGAGAAGAAACCATAAAGCAGATTGGAAGTGAATTTCAACAATTTAAAATGGATGCTGAAAATTTAGTAAATGAGTATAACGAAAAGAAAAAAGACGTAATTCAAAGAGAAGAGTTTAAAAGAAATGAAATATTCGAAAGATGGACTAGCTTCTTTGATAAGTTTATATTTGAATTTAAAAATTTAAGTAATGTTGTGAATTTTTCTCAAAAAGAGTTAATTCACGTTGAAGAATGCTTGTATGAATTGCATTTTATAAAAAATCCAATGGCTATGAGTATGGGAATAATTGAAGATAAAAAAGAAAAAGAGGAATACCAATACATTGATATTAGCTTTACTGATAAATTCAAAGTGGAAATACAATATAAGATATTAGGAAAACAAGAAAAGAGTATAAAAATAGTAGAAATCATTCCAGAGTTTTGATGAAATTTTGGAAAATGTTTTTGTAAAAGATAAGCTGTTGAAAAAGTCATTTTTCAACAGCTTTTTTTAATTAATGATGATATTATCACAAGATTATTATATATTATATAAGATTTGAAATATTGCATTTTATATTTGTTAGTTGACGTTATAATTAATATATGGTCATTGCTAGAATAAATATTCAAAAAGTTAGTGAGAAGGAGATGAACTTGGAAAAGAGGGTATATGATTGTGCTTTAAATATTTATAGAACGCAAGGATTTAAATAAATGGACTTTCATCAAAAATATTATCTATATTTCCTGTATCATATAGGCTATATGCCCATTGACACCATTCAATTCCCCATTTTGCATCGCCTAAAATTTTTGTAAGTATAAGAAACCTTCCAAAGTAGCCAGAATTTGTACTTTCAAGTATTCCCCCTTGTGCTTTAAGATCCTCAATCCTTTTTTTACATGATAAAAATTTATCAAGATACATTTTTTCACGTTCCTTAAGTATCTTTTTGGCTTTGTCTTTATCTAATACGTGTAAGCAATATGTTTTAAGTAACATCTCATCTTTAGTAATAGGAGCTATGGTTGTTTTTTCAAGCCATTCCTTTGTAGCATCAAGTCCAATTTTAGTGGGGGTATAAATTTTTTTGTCAGGCTTACCAGTTTGCTTTACTAAAACAAATTCTACATATCCATTTTCCTCTAATTTAGAAAGGAGCGGATAGATATGACTATGTCTAGTATGCCAAAACAAATTCATTTTTAGATTCAAGTCATAACCTGACATAGATTCATTGGCTAAAAGTGCTAAAAGGCCATATGATAATGTATTCATGAAAACTCTCCTTTATATGTACAAATTGACATATTAACTTTTAAATAGTATCATAAAAACATTATATGTCCATTTTGTCATATAATCAAATTGACAAAGCTAAAAGTAATCTTAGTTAAATTTAAATAATATAAAACTTAGAAATCGAGGATGATAAGAATGAAAAGTACAAAAGATAATAAAATGCCTTTTTGGTCAGTAATGTTTCCAATATTTTTAGGAGTTTTTTTAGGAACTTTTAATATGAGTGCCATAAATATTGCATTAACCGAATTTATAAAAATATTTAATACAAGTTTAGATTCTGTAAAGTGGATATTGACAGGATTCATGCTTGCAACAGGTGCAGCATGCCCTTTAGCTGGATATTTAGGAGAAAAGTTTAGTTTTAAGAAACTATATTTATTTGCTCTTACTGGATTTATATTAGCATCAATCTTTTGTGCACTTTCAGTTAATATTTTTATGCTTATAAGTTTCCGTATTATTCAAGGTATATTTAGTGGACTAGTTATACCTTCAACTATGACAATTATTTACCAGGTAATTCCAAAAGATAGACATGCTTTTGCTATAAGTTTATGGAGCATGGCTTCTATGCTTGCCCCTGCACTTGGGCCAACTTTAAGTGGATGGCTGATTCAATGTTTCAGTTGGAAAGCAATTTTTATGGTAAATGTGCCAATAGGTATTATTGCTATTATTTTGGTAATTCGTTTTATTCCGCAATATAATTTATCAAAAGCAAATTCATTTGATTTAATCGGATTTATGGAGGTTATTATTTTAAGTCTATCAATATTAGTAGCTTTCAGTGAAGGATCTGTATGGGGATGGCTTTCTTTAAAAATAATTTCTCTTATTATAATTGGAGCTGTTTCGCTTGTACTATTCATATTGAGAGAACTAAAAATAAATTCACCAGCACTTAATATAAGGGTATTTAAATTTAAGAAATATACTATAAGTATAGCGGCAGTTAGCATAGTAACAATTGCTCTATATGCTGGAACATTGTTAACTCCGTTATATTTACAAAATTCACAACATTTATCTACTTTAGATACAGGGCTTATTTTATTACCACCATCATTAGTTATGGCATTTATGATGCCAATAGTTGGAATTTTATATAATCGTATTGATCCAAGAATCTTAATAATATCAGGAATTTGCTTTATAGCTTTAGGATCATGGGAAATGTCTAAGTTACAATTAAATACATCTCATTTATATATAATTTTTTGGATGACAATAAGGTATGTAGGCATTTCTTTTTCAACAATGCCTATAACAAATTCAGGAATGTCAATAATACCTCGAACATTATCTGGTCATGCTTCGTCTATTAATAACTGGTTACGCCAAGTATCGAGTTCTTTAGCTATCGGTATATTTAGTTCATTACTCCTTATTCGTATTGATTATCATACAAGGATATTTGAGAGTGTAAATAATACAGCTAGTGACTTGCTTGCGCAAAAGGCATATACAATGGGTATAAATGATATATATTTTTTATCTACAATTATTGTATTAATTGGATTACCACTTGGGTTTATGTTGAAGAATAAAATGAATACTGAAAATATAAAATCTGACCAAATGACATCAGCAGCAAACTAGCAAAAGAAGGATTAGATTATTTCATAATATTTAACAGAATTAATATGTATATATTATTTGTAATATTGGAAATAATTATAGTATGAATATATGAATACTAAAAGTTAAGTTTATGCTATAATCTATATTTGAGGCAAAACAAGTATAACAGTTAAGAAATAAAAAAGTAAGCATAGATTAATTATTATTCAGTTTAAGTTATAACATATGGCTGTAGATTTAAATCAGGTAACAGAAAAGTGCAATATAAAGGAGGCGGGTTAATGGATGATAATAATGAGGTATTTGAGTTACTTATTAAGATGTATTCCGAAATTCAAGGAATAAAATCAGATTTTAGTGTGAGGATGGATAAACTAGAAAGTAGATTTGATGATTTAGGACATAAAGTTGATAAAACTAATATTATTATTGAAAATGATATTAAACCTAGAAGCAAAGCTTTATTTGACGGATATAAGCAGAATACAGAAGCTATAAACATCTTTAATAATAAGATTGAAGCATTGCAGAATGAGATAAGTAATTTAACAATAAGAACAGTAAAAAACGAAAATAACATAATTCATTATTCTAAATCAATGGAACAGAACATATAAAATATATTAAATGAAAAATAGCAAAGGATTTAATCCTGTGCTATTTTTTATCTTCATAATATTAATTAAAATTCTTTTTTATTTCTAATGTAGGAATTAATCTGTAGGATTTGATTTTAAAGAGTTTCCATCAGATATATTTTCCACGGGAGCCACCTCATCGTTCATGGTACTATGAGATTTTCCATAAGCAAAATATACTACAAGTCCTAAGAGAAACCAAACAACAAATCTTATTTTGGTTGCAGTTTGAAGTTGTAAAATAAGTCCAAAACATGCTAAAGCTGAAATTATTGGTGTTACAGGTACGAATGGGCATTTAAATGATCTTTTTAAATCAGGTCTCTTCTTTCTTAATGCAATTACTCCAAGAGAAACAATGATAAATGCTGCAAGTGTACCTATATTAGTCAATTCTGAAACTATTCCTATTGGTAAGAAACCAGCGATAAGCGCAGTTGCAATTCCAACCATAAGAGTACTGTTTACAGGTGTTTTTGTCTTTTTGTTTACACCTCCGATAACTTCTGGTAAAAGTCCATCTCTAGACATTGCAAAGAATATTCTTGTTTGACCAAACATCATAACTAGAAGTACAGAAGTTAATCCGAATATTGCACCTACTGATACCAATGCTGATCCCCAGTTAATTCCTAATTGCTCAAGAGCAAAAGCAACTGGTGCTGCTGTGTTCATATAGTTTAAATAAGGAACTACGCCTGTAAGAATTGCAGATACAACTATATATAATACTGTACATATTAAAAGTGATGCTATAATTCCTTTTGGTAAATCTTTTTGAGGATTTTTAACTTCTTCAGCTGCTGTAGATACTGCATCAAAGCCTATATATGCAAAGAATACATATGCAGCACCTTGTAATACTCCGTTAAAACCATAAGGCATAAATGGTGTCCAATTTGCAGGTTGTACATGTCCTACTGCTAAGAATATAAATAGAAATATAATTGCGATTTTTATTGCGACTATAACATTATTAAATCTAGCACTTTCTTTAACACCTATAATTAAGAAAAAAGAAATAAGTGCGATTATAAGCATCGCTGGTAAGTTTACAATTCCACCATCAGCTGGAGAATTGACTAAGTTTGCAGGTAAAATAATACCGATGTTCTTAAGAAGATTTACCATATATCCAGACCATCCAATTGCTACAGCTCCAATTGCAACGGCATACTCTAATATTAAATCCCAGCCTATTATCCAGGCCCAAACTTCCCCAAGAGCTGCATAACCGTAAGTATAAGCACTTCCAGCTACTGGAATCATTGCTGCAAATTCAGCATAACACAGAGCGGCAAATGCGCAGGCAAAACCAGCAACAATAAATGATAGTACCAGAGCTGGTCCAGAGAATTTTGCAGCTGCTACTCCTGTAAGTACGAAAATACCGCTTCCAACAATAGCACCAATTCCAAGCATTGTAAGCTCAAAAGAACCTAATGCCTTCTTCAAGGAATTTTCACCTTGAGTTTCATTAATTAAACTTTTGACCGATTTTGTTCTAAAAATGTCTTTCATAATAATGTACTCCCCTCATTTTAATAATGTCTAAAATTTTTCAACAAACATATGTTTATTAAAAAAAATAGGACTGGAGTATATCTACACCAGTCCTTGCGTATGATTTCATTATACTATCATTTTAATATTTGTCAATAAATTTTAAAAAAACAACTTAAATTAATAAAATTCTCCCGGCATTGTTAATAATAATAAGCATTTAAGCTATATATATTATAAATTTAAAAAAATGATTTTTGCCATATATAAAAAATTATGTATTTTTTGTTTTCAGTTTAGATGTTTATTTTAATAGCATTTCATAATTAAAGGTAATATGGATTTATGATAATGTTAACAAAAGGTTAATAAGTTTGACAAACAACTGACAAAAATCAGTATTAATATAAATAGTAGAAAGGGTGGTTGATATAATGATAAATGAAAATGAAAAATTAGAGATTAGAAATGCAATCACAAAAAAAGATAAGAAAATATTGACCAAAGCATTGGATGGAATAAAAGGATGGAATTTTAATCCTGTAGCAGTAATTACAAATGACATGGAAGATTATTATTTCATATGTAAAGTAAAAACAATAATAGAAAATTTGCAAATGAAGATGGCAAGAATATATATAAAAGTTCAAGAAGGGAATAATCCAAGGATATTAGCTATAGAAGAGATAGTATAAATACATTACATTATAATAAATAGATTTTTAGTATTCTATAGTATAAGCAGTAGAGGCAATTTAACTAATGCTTATATATTTTTTGAAATGAGCAATAAAAATTATCAATTAATATGGATTATTGTGGTATATTATGTTATAATATCTACATACCCTAAAGTAAATAACCCCTTATTTACTTACCCTAATAATTTGTGAATGCAGTCATCCCCATGACTGCATTTTTTCATTGATTAATTTTATGAGATGATATAATTACGTCTTAGGCGTTGAAAATTTCTTTTGCTACGAAAACTGCATTTAATACTTTTGGGAAACCTATATAAGGAATACATTGCAAAAATACTTCTATAATTTCATCTTTTGATACCCCAACATTTAGTGCACCATTAATATGAACTTTTAATTGATTTTCACAACCTCCAAGTGTAGCAAGAGTTGATAAGGTAATAAGTTCTCTTTGCTTCAAATCAAAGGCGGGTCTGGTGTAAATATCACCAAAAGCAAATTCAATAATATATTTACCAAGATCTGGGGCTATATTTTTTAAGGATTCTATTACAGCAGCACCTCCGTTTCCATCAACCTCATTAAGTTTATTAATTCCATTTGTATATCTTATTTCCATAATTGTAATACCTCCTGTTTTTTGATAATATTAGGATAAATGATGGAGTTAACTCCATGTCAATAGGAAGGGGAAAAATTTTGAATTATTATATTGGGGAATTTTCAAAAAAATTTGATATTAGCATTGATACATTAAGGTATTATGAGAAAATAGGTTTGATTTACCCGGAAAGGGATAAGATTAATAAACGAATATATTCAGAAAAGGATATAGAATGGTTAAAATTTATAATGCGCTTAAAAGAAACAAATATGCCAATAAAACAGATACAATATTATTCAAAGTTAAGATATGAAGGTAATAATACAATTCAGGAACGACTAGAATTATTAAATGAACATATGAATAGATTAAAGGCAGAAAAAGAAAAAATAGAGGAAAATATGCAGCACTTAAAAGAGAAGATTACTATATATAATGATATGATGGAAGAAAATAAAATAGTAAATGCAAGAAGGTGCAATATTGTATGGAACTAAATATACAACAAATGGATCATGATAAAGCAAGAGAGATTTCAATATGGACTTATAAAGATCCATATTCAATGTATAATATGGATGGAAGTGATGAATGTATAAAGGAATTTCTTAGTGGATATTATTTTTCAGTTTCAAATAAAGAAAAAAAGCTTATAGGATATTATTGTTTTGGAAAATTTGCTCAAGTACCTATAGGAAATCAGTTCGGGGCCTATGATTCAAAAGAATTTACAGATGTTGGCTTAGGAATGAAGCCTAGCTTATGTGGAAAAGGAACGGGAATAGACTTTTTTAGAAAAGGTTTAGAGTTTGCAAGAAATGAATTATCTATAGAAAAGTTTCGATTAACTGTGGCAGACTTTAATGAACGAGCAATTAAAGTATATGAAAAGCTTGGATTCAAAAAAGTAGATTATTTTGAAAGAGTATCTGATCTTGGGAAGATTAAATTTTGGATTATGATTTTATATTAAACGTAAAGCAGATAAAGGAGGCATTTTACTTGTTAATTAAATTTTCTGGACAAGATAATATATTAGATTCTAAGCCATTTATAGATGATGAAGTACAATTTAATCTGCTTCATTTAATAAGAGAAAGTAAATCACCACTTTTATATATGAATGAAAATAGGAATGTGATAATCGGCCAGTCTACTCTTAAGCATCCAGCTTGGATATGGACTTTAAAAGAAATTGAAAATGAAGATATTGAAAAGTTGAAAAAGGATTTTATCGAATTATATAAGGATGTAGATGCACTGACCTTTGTGGCAAGACCAGATATTGCAGTTACACTAGCAGAATATTATTATGCTAATACTAAAATGAAGTATCATGCACATTTACAAATGGAATCATTTAAGTGTAGTCAAATTATAGAACCTAAATCAATACAAGGATTCTTAAGGAAAGCTGTAATGAATGATATTAGTGTTATTTCAGAATTTTTATCTGGATTTATTTATGACTGTTTTGGTAAAAAGACAAGCTCAGAAGAACAGCGAGAAACTGCAAAAGCGTATATAGAAAGTGGAAATTTGTATGTTTGGAGTAACAATGACGAAGTGATTTCTATGGCTAATATTGCACATTGCGCAAGGCGCCATGCTAGACTTAATGCAGTATATACAAAACCTTATATGAGAGGAAAAGGTTTTGGAGCAATGATTGTATCTGGGATTAGTAAAATTATTTTAAATGAAAATAAAATTCCTGTCCTATATGCGGACTTATCTAATCCTGCATCTAATAAAGCTTATAAAAATGTTGGCTTTATTGAATGCGGAAAAGTTACTCAAGTTGTATTTGAGGGCAAATGAAATAATTATATGTTTTTATGAAAAATATTCTCGTCATATTTAGAATTGTTATTTTCTTTCATATATCGAGAATATTAATAAAATTTATTAGATATTTAGTATCAATTGTAAAAAAATAAACCTCTTATGATTCAGCATATATTAACACAATATTGACCTTTCAAACCATCCAAATGCAGTTATTACTTTACTAACTAACTGACTTGAAGATTTTATAATAATGGAATAGTTTCCAGATGGAGCCGAAATAAATTTACCATCTTCCTCAGATACTAGAGTAGAATTTGGAGGAACTATTCGTTTATATACATTAACTCCCTTTATGGGAACTTTAGTAGTAGATTTTACAAATTGAATATTCACTTCATTTTTAGGAAGTGGATTTAAGGAAGTATTTGTTGGAGAAACTTTATCTGATATACTCCCTAGTGGTGGTTTATTAGTGTTGAGCCATATTTCTGCAGTTAAATATTCATTAGAGAAATTTGAAATAGTAAAAACATTGGTATATAAATTAACGGCTGAGTCATATGGATTTACTAAAGCTGCCCAGGCATTTACTCCTTTTTTTACACATAGAATATCTGTTTGACCTACAAAGTATTTTCCTTCCATTGATTCAAATAGAGGTACTGGAATACTAACTACTTTTTGAGGCTTAGCTGCTTTACTCTCAAGAATATAATCATTATTTGCCTTTAACATAAACCACATCTCCTGATAATTACGTTATCATATGATATTTTTTCTTTTCATATATAATATTCAGTAAATAGCTAAATGTTCATTAATTTAATCAGCATTTTGTTTTTCGATAGCAAGAATACATAATTTTTCGGTTATTAATTTAGTTATACTATTTTTTGAGTTGTTATCAATAGTAAATTTGATTTCATTATTATATTCAAAACATATAAAGTTATTTATAACGTTTATCACAAGTAAAGTTTCATTACTTATATAATAGGATTTCACATCATTCCAAGTATAATATATTCCCCAATATAATATTCCATTATCGGCTATATAATCATTGAGACTATTATGAAAAGCGAAAATAGAAGTAAAGATCAATGTTATAAGAAATAAAGTAAGTATATACATATCAACTGAAATTATAAATACAACGAATTCAGAAGAGCTGAGTAATACAAGGAATATAAAAATATTTTTAAATCTATTTTTATAATATGGTATTACCTTGAATTCTGGATTGCAGAATTTTATATTACTATTATATGTTTCATGGAAATCAAAGATAGAACAGACAGTTACTATTATTAATAAAATCAATTCTATTAGACTAAATATGTCGATATTACCTAAAATTTTTATTTCCTCCATCCCAGACTTTGCTAAAAGGAATCCAATTAGCCACCCTAATAAGCCAAGAATAAAAAGATTTACAATTAAAAATTTTTCCCATTTTTGCATTGATTGTTCCTCCATTATATTTGATTATTTATTATTAAAAATTGAATGAAAAGCTTAATCATTATTTACATCATGAGATGTCTTTATAAAATATATATGAGAAATTTATGTAATATATTAATCTAAGAGAATAACAATTTGTTATATAAATTAATAAAATGATATGAAAAGAAGCTCTTGGAGTTTTACAGGAATTGGAGATGTTAAAGGGTGAGAATATGGAAATAATAGAAGGTGTAAATATGCTTGATTGTACGGAAAAAAGTCATGTGTATTTAATTAGAGATAAAGAAAATATTTTAATTGATACTGGATTGCCAGGAGAAGCTGAAAAAATTTTAAGTGAAATAAAATTTATGAATATTGAGTTGAATAGTATAAAACACATTCTTTTAACTCATCATGATATTGGTCATGTGGGAAATGCAAAAATATTACAGGATGAAACAGGAGCAGCACTTTGGGCATCTAAAGAAGATGCTCCATATATTATTGGAAAGAAAAGCAGGCTTGGAGTTAAGAGAATTATTCAAACTTTTATAAGATACAAAAAACCTATCATAAATTATTTTTATAATGGTTATGAAAATATTAGAGGAATACGAGTAATTAAAACTCCAGGACATACTCCAGGGCATGTTATTTTTATGTATAAAAATGTTTTGTTTACAGGCGACTTGTTTAAGATTGTTAAAGAAAATATTAAATTATTACCGAAGGATAGGAATTGGAATCAATATAATCTTGAAAAATCTTTAGGGCTGTTAAAAAATCTAGAATGTGAATGGATTTGCCCAGCTCATGGAACACCCATTATGAAGAATGACATATGGGAGGAATTTGTTAAAAAATACTGATATATAAGAAGGTGTGTAAAATGCTTATGTCAATATTAATAATAAGGTTGTTATTGATATTGAACACATAACTAATTTTTGCACTCCTTATTTTTGAAAAAACATAAGAAACATGTTAAGTGATAATTTAATATTTATAAAATATAGTAATTCTACTGTGAATTATATGTTTCTAGTAATAAATATCAATCGAAAATTAAAGTTAAGTCGTAAAATTTAATCTGTTAATAAGTTCACTTTTATTTTAGGCATTATAAATTATGTTATAATAATCATAAAAATAAGAGGAGATTAAATACATAAATAATTAAACAAATTTAAATGGAACAGTATATACTATTGATCTGAACAAGTACAATGGAGGTTTTTGTTAGTATGATTAAAGAAATTGAGATTCGTAGAAGCATAAGAAAATATATTAATAAGCCAGTTGAGGATGAAAAAATAATTGAGTTACTTGAAGGTGCAAGACTTGCTCCATCAGGTAATAACACGCAGCCATGGCGTTATATTATTGTAAAATCTGAAGAGATGAGACGAAAGGTAATGGAAGCATCTCATAATCAAAAATGGATGTTAACAGCTCCGATATTTATTATATGTGTTGCAGACATACGTTGTAGAATAAAAGAAGAAATAAATATAGATATAAATGATAATAGTCCACAAGATGAATTAAAGCGAATAATTAGAGATACATCAATTTCAGCTGGATATATGTTGCTACAGGCTAATAATTTAGGACTAGGAGTTTGCTGGGTTGCAGAATTTACTCAAGAAGAAATTAGACCAGTTCTAAATATTCCTTCTGATAAATATGTTGTAGGAGTTATAACTGTTGGATATCCAGATGAACAGCCGAAAGCACGTCCGAGAAAGAATTTTGAGGAAATAGTTCGTTATGAATGTTGGTAAAATATAAGAGGAAACCTAATGTTATATGGAATTAAATGAAAATAAATGCACCTTAAAACGTCGGAAATAATGTTGAAAAACATAATAGATGTTGATATAATAATATTATGGTAGTAAAAGGGAAAATAATCAAAGATTGTAAGGAAAAAGCTAAATTACACATAAGATTTTGTAAAAAATCTTAATGAAAATATTTCCAATTTCACATCTCTTATAAAATTTTTACTTTAATATTGTAGATTATTTTTCTTACTAAGTTTAGTAATTTGATAGAGGTGATTTTTATGGCAATTAAAAACGTATTCGGAAAATTATTATTAAGTATTTCAGGTAGTATGATTAAGGCTTGCACAGCATCATATTATGGACATGGTGTTGAGGAAATGCCGGAATCAATGAAAAAATTAAGATAAGAAAGAAATCGCGTAAGGGGGATGTGAATTGGAGATAGATTATATGGATGTTTTGGATTCAATATCTCAAGGCATATTTTTTGTTTATATGATAAGTTATTGTTTACGTGATAAAAAAATATTCAGTGATAAAAAAAAGATAGTATGCATGCTTTTATTATCATGTGGTGGTTACTTTATTCCTAACATATTTGGCAATTTTTCTATATGTGTGTTTGTTACACATATTTTTAGTATAGTTATAATAGTATTTTTTTTCAAAAACAAATATATTGAAGCATTAGTTGCATTTAATTTAATTTATTCAATTGGAGCAATTTGGATGCTTATATTTGGAGATAGTTTATATGAATTTTTAGAATGCATTATTTTTAAAAGACATATAGAGCTTTTAAGCATATTATTCGTTTATGTATGTCAACTGCTATTGTATATAATATGTATTAAATATCCTAATAAGATAAGACAAATCTATAAAATTATGCAGGCTGAAAAGTTTACAATAAGTTGTATATTTATAATGAGTTTTACTCCAGATTTCTTACTTTCACTAGGCTCAATTGAATACAATGATGAAGCTTTAATATATCAGAATATAAAAATTGTGATTTTTATGGTGTTTATTGGATTTAGTGCTGTGTACTTTGCAAAAATAAAGGAACGGGCTAATAAAATATTTCAATTAAATGAAAGTTTAGAAGCTAAAAATAGTGAATTGAAAAAAATAAAATGTGATTATGGAATACAAATGTCATCACTATATGAATTATGCCTTAGAGAAAAGTATGAAGATGTAGCTGGTTTATTAAAAAGTATTATAAATACACCTAATAGTTCTAAAACTGGTGAAAAGGGTCAGACTAAGGAATCTTTATTATCACTAGCAACTAAACATGTTATGTGTGATGATATAAATATAATAATAGATGATAATGCAGATTTTAAATTAATAGCTATGTCAGAAATGGAGTTATATAGAATAATTGTAAACATAGTTAATAATGCCATAAAGGCTATGAAAAATAGAGGTACATTAATAGCTAAGTCATTTAGTGCTAATGATAAAACAATTATTGAAATAGAGAATGATGGTGAGAAAATACCAGAAAAATATATTGATAAAATTTTCGAGGCAGGATTTACTACTAAGAATAATAGTGACAAAAATCATGGCTATGGATTAAATATAGTTAAAGAGTTAATAGAAAGTTATGGTGGTAATATATCTGTTGAGAGCAGTGAAGTTAAAACTAAATTTACTATTATTTTACCTATAAGGTCTGCAAAGAATACATATATATGTTAAAGAAATTAATTCTAAATGCGGCATAAAATTTTTTGATAAGACAAGTTCCTATTAATATTACATTGATAGACATATGTAAATTTTAACCGAGGTTTTTTGAGAAATTTCCAGTAAGCCTCGGTTAAAATTTTATATATGGAATAAAATAAATGAATATATTATTTTCCTATAAGCTTGTCATTTTCAAAAATATGTCCTGTTAACCAGTCGTTAAGAAATTGAAGTATACTAACTATATATTCATCTTGATTTTCATCTATTGTAGAAAGATCTATATCATTAAGCTTCTTTATGAATGCATCATGTTCAATTTTCTGAGTAAACATTCTCTTGTAGTTGATTTTTTTCATGTATTCTTCTTCAGCTGTAAAATGAAATGCAGTGTAATTTTGTAGCTCTTCTAATAATGTTACTATTTTATCATATTTATCGATTGTAAAATCATTTTTTAAGAGAGTATAAGTTCTATCAGCTATTTCGAAAAGAACTTTATGTTGTTCATCAATAAAATCTATTCCTGTCTTGTATTCTTCTTTAAATTCATACATTAAAAATTACCTTCTTTCCCAAAATATAATAAGTATATAATAATTATACAACTGATATTTTATAATTACTAGATTTAAACAATAATTTTTATTAATTAATAAAAGATTTTTACTTTTGCTACGAATATCGTAGAATTAGTATAAGAAGAACAGATAAGGAAAAATATTTTTTACATCAGTAGAAAAATATGGTATCATAAGAAAGGTATTGCAAATAGAGAATTTAGGGTGAAATGATAGAGAAAATAACTATAGAAGGGGTACAGAATATTATATGGTCAAGGTAAAATATCCTGCTTTATATACTGATGATTTAGGATGTGAGCAGGCAGAGGTAGGTTTTTCTAAAGAGGGATTAGAGCTTAAAGTAAGAAATTGTATTTTTAAAAATGAGGAATTTAATTTTGATTTCTATACTGATAATACAGAAAATATTAAAGATTTATTCAATTTCAAAGAAAATGAATTGATTGAATATTTTATAGATATTAAAATTCCATTATTGCTGACTTGTGATAATATTGAATATGTGAAAGAGTTTTTGCTTAGAATTGAGAGAAATAAAAATTATTATAGTAACTCGCTTTCGCTTTTGCTTAATAATAAATTGTATATGGTTGAAGGGTATAATTTACAAGAATTAATTAAGAAGATGAAGAAGAAAATACCAGTAGGATATGAGTTAGCGGATAGCTTACATTCAGCATTAGAGTATAGAGTAGAATCTGACAATGAGGCGGTAAAAGATTTTTATTATTTGAAAAGTTTTAATGAAGGATTGAATGAGACTTCAAAGAAAAAGCGTTATTTTTTAAACGACGAATTTAAACGTGATTTTAGTAAATACCAAAGGATACCAGTGACATATATATCAAATGAATGCTATTCAAGTTAATATTATTTATAAATATTAATTTGAATAGAAAAGAGATAGCATATATGAAAATAATATGTTATCTCTTTTTTAGGTTAATTTTGCAATTTATTAAAATCATGTTCAAATAATAGTATTGCCAATAATGGTATTATTAATTCAATATATTTAAAATTTATATTGCTTCATCTATTTGAAGACTTGATTTTGAACTCAATGAGGAATTTATTTCAGTCATAGAAACAGGATCAAGGATTTTTTCTAATTCATCTACAGTCAGTATTCCTTCCCTTAATACAAGTTCTTTAACGGAGTTTCCTGTGCTTAATGCTTTTTTGGCAATATCAGCTGATTTTTTATAACCTATATATGGACAAAGCGCTGTTACAATTCCTATGCTGCTATCCAAGAGTTCTTTACATCTAGTTTCGTTTGCAGTAATTCCTAAAACACAATTATCTATTAGAGTTGTAGTTGCATTTTGAAGAGTTTCTATAGATTCAAACAAATTATAGAACAGAACAGGTTCGAAAGCATTGAGCTCAAGCTGACCAGCTTCCGCAGCCATTGTTATTGTGAAATCATTTCCTATGATATTAAAAGCAACCTGAGAAACTACTTCTAAAATAACAGGATTTACCTTGCCAGGCATAATGGATGATCCATTTTGCATAGGAGGCAAGTTGATTTCAGCAAATCCAGTCTTTGGTCCACTCGATAATAATCTTAAGTCATTTGCCATTTTAGAAAGATTCACAGCACATGTTTTTAAAGCAGCTGAAATATCAACAAAGCAGTCAAGGTTTTGTGTTGCATCAATTAAATCACTAGATTGAACTACATTAAAACCGCTTACTTTTCTAAGAGCAGGTATAATATTTTCTAGGTATTTTGAACTTACATTGATAGAAGTTCCAATGGCAGTACCACCGATATTTAAAACAAGCATTTCTTTTTGAGTTTCTTTTAAACGGTTTATATCACGCTTAATCATTGATGCAAAAGCATTAAAAGATTGTCCAAGTCTAATTGGAACAGCATCTTGCAGTTGAGTACGTCCCATTTTTATAACATTATCAAATTCTAAAGATTTCAATTTAAGTGTATTATATAAACGTTGAAGTTCTGAAATTGTTTTTGGAAGCATTTTCAATACTGTAAGTTTTCCGGCGGTTGGAAAGACGTCATTAGTGGACTGTGCCATATTAACATGATCATTTGGGTGTATTACAGAGTAATTGCCTTTTGTCTCACCAAGTAATTCAATAGCTCGATTAGCAATGACTTCATTTGCATTCATATTAGCAGAAGTTCCAGCACCACCTTGAATTGGATCAACTATAAATTCTTCATGTAATTTTCCACAAATAATTTCTTCACAAGCTTTTATTATAGCATTAGCAATAGTAGAAGTTAGAACTCCAGCATCTCTATTTGCTATAGCAGCAGCCTTTTTTATTTCAACAAGACTTATAATAAAGTCTCTATGCAATTTTTTATTTGTAATATGAAAATTATTAGTTGCTCTTAAAGAGTGAATGCCATAATAAGAATCAGCAGGTACGTTTATACTTCCTATAGAATCAGATTCTTTTCTTGTTCTCATTTAAAAATCCTCACTTTCATTTTATATAATTCTTTTAAATTTAAAATATTAGATTTATTATTTCGTTATTAATCCAAAGTTAAAGTAAAAATATTTTTTCATTAATCTTCCTGAAATGAAGATTATCACTATTTCAAATCGATGTAAATATCAGAGGAGAAATTGTGAATAAAAACTAAAAATGAGTATATTATACTTAATTAAATTTAATTACATATAAAAGATGCTTAATTTTATGAAGTGCAAATGTTATAAGACAAAAACGAATTAAGGATAATAAAGTGTGGTTAATGTTCGTACATTGCGAAAAAATTTAAGCTCTTAATAAGAAATTAAAAGTTATGCACCTAGAAATAGAAAGATTTAATCAAATCGCAAACCAAAAAAGAAAAGTTATAAGAAATAACAATGAAGAATATAAAAGGTAAGTTTATTTTTTTAATAGGCATAATAAAAAAAACTTGTAATTTTCAGTTTTACACTTTAAAATATTAATAGGACATATTAATAGATTCAAAGGCCTACTTATCAAAGAAATGTGTATTAAATTATAGAAGAGTATATTTAAAATAAGTAATAAAATAGCGCAAAGAAGCGTATCAATACCTAATTAATGAATTTAGGGATTATTTGATATGTTTTTTATTATATAAATATAGATGATTTTTTAGAAGCAGGGGTACTATATATGGACAAAATTGATTTTAAGATTATTGAACTTTTACAAGAAAATGCACGTTATCCATTAAAGCATTTGGCAGAGCAAGTGTTTTTATCAACACCGGCAGTATCAGCTCGTATTGAAAAACTAGAACAATCAGGAGTTATTACAGGATATTCTGCACATGTTGATCCTTTGAAATTAGGATACAATATTAAGGCATTTATTAATTTGGAAATGACTCCAAAACAAAAACCAGAGTTTTATCCTTTTATAGCTAGCTGCCCAAATGTACTTGAATGTAATTGTGTTACTGGTAAGTATTCCATGTTGATAAAAGTTGCTTATCATACAACATTGGAGTTAGATGCGTTTATTGGTGAATTGCAGAAGTTTGGAAATACAGATACTCAAATAGTATTTTCCACAGCTGTAGAGCATAGAGGAATAGATGTATCATCAGAAGCAGAAAACAAATAAGAGAGCAAAAGATTAAGGAATATTATTAAAATCGTTTTAGAGCATGTAGAATCATACATGTTCTAGAACGGTTTTTTCCTTATGTAATAAAATAAAGAATAACTTAGAAATTAATATCATAAATTTATAATAGTATAAATAAATACTAATTAAACTTAATTTGTAAAATTAATATTTGAAGGGTGATATATCAAATAAAGTTGGAAGGAGGAAATATTGTGAATGATGAATATGAAGAAAAGTTAAACGAAAATAAGAACATAATATTAAGAAACATTGAGCAAGGGAAAAAAGCTGGGGTTAATAAAGTTTCTGCAGTATTTGCTATAAATAAAAGAGATGAAATTAGAAGAAGTATGATTACAGATTTAGCAACGTGGCTAATAATTGATGGATATAAAGTATCTCTTAAGGAAGGCGAATTGGAAATATTAACAATAGAATGGGATTAAGGGATTAGAACATAAATTAATTCTTAATATAAGAAGCTTAAGCGGAATATTGGATGAAAGTATGCCGCTTATTTATTGTGTTAAAGTATAATAATTCTAAAACTCATAGACTCAAAAGGAATTTTAGATGAAATAGCACATAAAGCTATTATTTATAATAATATTCTCAATATGTCAAGAACTCTAAAAATAATACGAACGTAAAGAAAAAAATATTACAAAATGTTCAGTGAAAATTGACAAAAGGTAATATAAATTATAGAATAAAGGTAATAATAATGATGCTTTTAGATATTATCCAATTCAATATGAATTGGATAATATTTTTAGGAATATTAAAGAAAATTGTAAAACAATGATGCATGATCTAACATGCTAGATTATAATTGATTGAAATATGACTGAATAAGTATCTTATAAAATAAACTTAGAAATGGAGTCGATAAGCATGAAAGCAATATTAACAGTAATTGGGGAAGATAAAGTTGGTATTATAGCCGGGGTAAGTAATAAAATGTTAGAATACAGCATTAACATTTTAGATGTTAACCAAACAATAATGCAAGGATTTTTTACAATGATAATGGTTTTAGATTGTAAGGATATGAATAAATCCTTTGAAGATGTTCGTGCAGGACTTGTGGCAGAAGGAGAAAGACTTGGGGTTGAAGTTAAGATACAAAGAGAAGAAATATTCAAGTCAATGCATTCACTATAATTAGGAGGGGCTTATGAATACTAATAATATACTTGAAACTATAAAGATGATTGAAGAAGAAAAATTAGATGTAAGAACTATAACTATGGGGATATCTTTATTAGATTGTATAGACCCAGATGGAAATAAGGCTAGAACAAAGATATATGACAAAATTACAAAATCAGCAGAACAATTAGTTGAAGTTGGAAGACAAATTGAAACTGAATTTGGAATTCCAATAGTAAATAAAAGAGTTTCAATAACTCCAATGTCAATAATAGCAGGGGCTACAGATGAAACTGATTATGTTGAATTTGCAAGAACTTTAGACAGAGCAGCTGAAACTTTAGGAATTGATTTCTTAGGAGGATTTTCAGCTTTAGTTCAAAAGGGATGTACTAAAGGGGATAGGATTTTAATAAAATCAATTCCAGAAGCTTTGGCTGTAACAAAGAAAGTTTGTGCATCAGTTAATGTTGGATGTACTAAATCAGGAATAAATATGAATGCAGTAAGGGATATGGCAGAAGTTATAAAGAGAACTGCTGAACTTACTAAGGATACAAAGGGGTTTGGATGTGCTAAGCTTGTTGTGTTTGCAAATGCAGTTGAAGATAATCCATTTATGGCAGGAGCTTTCCATGGTGTTGGAGAAGCTGAAAGAATTATAAATGTTGGAGTGAGCGGACCTGGAGTTGTAAAGAGAGCCCTTGAAAAGGTTCGAGGAGAATCTTTTGATATTGTTGCTGAAACTATTAAGCAAACTGCATTTAAAGTCACAAGAATGGGTGAATTGGTTGCAAATGAAGCATCAAAGAGATTAGGTGTACCTTTTGGTATAGTTGATTTATCACTCGCGCCAACTCCGGCTGTTGGGGATTCAGTTGCTGAAATTTTAGAAGAAATAGGTCTTGAACAGGTTGGAACTCATGGTACAATTGCAGCGCTTGCAATGCTTAATGATGCAGTTAAAAAAGGTGGAGTTATGGCTTGTAGTCATGTAGGTGGCTTGAGCGGAGCTTTCATACCGGTATCGGAAGATGCAGGAATGATAGATGCAGTAATAAGTGGATCATTAAACCTAGAAAAACTAGAAGGTATGACCTGCGTGTGCTCAGTTGGTCTTGATATGATAGCAATTCCAGGAGATACTCCAGCATCAACAATAGCAGGTATGATTGCTGATGAAGCAGCAATTGGAGTTATCAATAATAAAACTACAGCTGTTAGAATTATACCAGCTCCAGGATGTAAGGTAGGCGATATGGTTGAATTTGGTGGACTTTTAGGTAGAGCACCTGTAATGAAGGTAAATGGAAAAACATCAGAATTATTCGCAAATAGAGGCGGAAGAATCCCAGCGCCTATACATTCATTTAAAAATTAATTACAGATTAACAAATATAACTAGAATAATTAAATGGCTAAAAGCACATGAAAAATTTAATCCATAAATTTTTCGTGTGCCTTTGTTACTGTTCTGTATTTTTAGTTGCTAGAAAGAGTTATATATGAATTGAGCCTTATTTGTTGGATTTTATGACATAATAAGTATATTCATTAATTAAAATAAATATGATTAATAAATTAAAAATTAAGACCTAAAAGACATTATTAAAGTATCTCTTAGGTCTATTTTTATATCATATCCTTTGTTAATCTTGGCAAAAAGATATTGATAGGGATTTCATCTTTTGTATCTTAACAATTTTGAATAATTTTAAAAATTAGGCATCATTTATTTTCTACAATAAAAATAATAAAGGTAATAAGAAATCCCAATTGTTATAATATCCATAATAATTTGGGAATCCATAATTTCCGTATCCATTGAAGTTACCATAACCGTAGTTTCCATATCCATAGTTAGGAGTTTGGCAGCAGCATTCATGATGGTGATGGTGGTGGTGCTTACAACAATTACTCATAATTTAATTTCTCCTTTTGTATATCATAATCATTTGTTCGGCATATTTTAGGTTTTAATCATTAATACACCTTACATATTACTAATATATTGAACATAATAAAAAAGTGTTACACGTAAGAGTTAATTAATGCAAAATTCAAGTATATTAAACGAAAAACATTTATGATATAATATGCAAAGAGAAAAAATAAGTAATGTAGTGTAGGTGAAAAAATGACAAGTGAAAAGAAGTTTTTGCCCATAAGTAAAAAGGATATGAGAGAAAGAGGCTGGGATGAATGTGATTTCATAATTGTTACAGCTGATGCATATATAGATCATCATAGTTTTGGAACTGCAATTATCTCAAGGGTTCTTGAAGCTAATGGATATAAAGTTGGTATTATACCACAGCCAGATTGGAAAAGTCTTTATGATTTTCAGAGGCTCGGAAGACCTAAATATGCATTTTTAGTTAATGCGGGAAATATGGATTCTATGGTTAATCATTATACTGTAAGTAAAAAACTTAGAGAGAAAGATCTATACTCTCCAGGTGGAGAAATGGGCCATAGACCGGATAGAGCAACTATTGTATATTGTAATAAAATAAGAGAAGCGTATAAAGATGTAGATATCGTTATTGGCGGAATAGAAGCCAGCCTTAGAAGATTTGCTCATTATGATTATTGGAGCGATAAAGTAAGAAAGTCAATGTTAGTTGATAGTAACGCTGATCTTTTAATTTACAGCATGGGTGAAAAGCAAATTGTAGCTGTTGCAGAAAGCTTAAAAAATAAAGTGCGTGCAAAGGATATTACTTATGTAAGAGGGACTTGTTATCTGACTGAAAGTTTAGATGATATTCAAGATTATATTGAAATTCCTTCGTACAAAGAAGTTTGTGATGATAAATACAAATATGCGCAAGCTAGCAGGATTGAAGATGAAGAACAAGATTCGGTTAGAGGACGCATTATTGTACAAAAGCATGGAAATAAGTATTTAGTTCAAAATGTTCCTGAAACGCCTTTAAATAGAGAGGAATTGGATGAGGTATATAATCTTCCATACATGAGAAATTATCATCCTGTTTATGAAGCAAAAGGCGGAATACCAGCTATTGAGGAAGTTAAGTTCAGCACAGTAAGTTCAAGAGGCTGTTTTGGCGATTGTAAATTTTGTGCTATAACATTTCATCAAGGACGAGTGGTTCAAAGCAGAAGTAAAGAATCAATATTAAAAGAGGTTGAAGAAATAACTGAAATGCCAGATTTTAAAGGATATATACATGATGTTGGAGGACCTACTGCAAACTTTAGAAAGCCAGCCTGTAGCAAACAATTAGCGTTTGGAGCATGTAAGGGGAAAGAGTGCTTATCACCAGATGTATGCAAAAACATGGAAGTTGATCATACTGAATATTTGGAGCTCCTTAGAGCTATAAGGAAAGTTCCTAAAGTTAAAAAAGCATTTGTACGTTCTGGTCTTAGATATGATTACATTATGGCTGATAAAGATGATACATTCTTTAAAGAATTAGTTGAACATCATGTAAGTGGAAAGCTAAAAGTAGCGCCAGAACATATATCTAAAGATGTCCTAAAATATATGGGTAAGCCAGCAGGCGAGACATATGATAGATTTGTAACTAAGTTTGAAAAAATAACAAAAAAGCTTGGTAAAAAGCAATACATAATTCCATATTTGATGTCATCTCATCCTGGAAGTACTTTAAAATGTGCTGTTGAACTTGCAGAGTACTTAAGAGATATTAATTATCAGCCAGAGCAGGTACAAGATTTTTATCCAACACCAGGAACATTAGCAACTACAATGTATTATACAGGACTTGATCCAATGACAATGAAGGAAGTTTATGTGCCTAAGAGTAAGCATGAAAAGGCTATGCAGAGAGCACTTCTTCAGTTTAAAAATCCTAAATATTATACCTTGGTATACGAAGCCTTAACAGAGGCAGGACGAACAGATTTAATTGGAAATGATACTAGATGTCTTATAAAGGATAAAAGTAACAAGTCGAAGAATAATACATATAATAAATATAAAGAAAGCAAAACAAATGGTAAGAGTAATAAAAATACTATTTATAGAGAAATTAAAAATAAACAGCCTAATCATAAGAATAAAAAGCATAAAAGTAGAACAGAAGTTAAATATAAATAGATAATTAGATAAATAATATTGTAACGTTTAGAAGCTAGAAAGAATTTTCTTAAAATGTGAACTTTGAAAATTTGTAGAAACTAGTGAAGCTGACCAGCAATTAAATACGATTGTTGGTCTTTTTTATATGAAATTATACATTGTAAACTGCACGTTGCTAATTATTAATTGAAGTGTGGTGCAACCATTTTTTTGTATAAGATAACTTGGATAGTGTAGGATGATTTTGGTATATAGGGAAAGTAAATTTAAGATAAATATTATGGAAAGTATCTTGCTGTTAGCTGATAATGGCAGTAATATAGCGATTGAAAGATATATTTTAATTTTAATGTGTAAATGTATCTAAAAATAAAATTGGGTTTTATAAGATAAGTTGCTATAATAGGATAGTGATAGCAGGTGCTATTATTATTTGTACATTTGATTGAAAAATTGTTTAATTTTACAATTTATAGATTACAGAAGAAGGAGTTATATAAATGGGGGAAATATTAATAAAAGCGTTTAGCTTTGTGCTTATTATCATACTAGGATATGTTTTTAAAAGAAGAGGTTTGTTTGAAAGTAAGGATTATAAGATTGTTACCAAAATAATTATGAATATTACTTTGCCATGCGCTCTTATTACTGGATTTGCAAATTTCAAAATGGATAATTCAATGCTTTTTATTATTTTATTTGGATTTTTAGCTAATATTATTATGTCGTCGATAGGCTTTATTTTAGCGAGGAACAAAGATAACAAAGAAAAGGCTTTTAATATGCTTAATCTTGCAGGATATAATATAGGATGTTTTACACTTCCTTATGTGCAAAGTTTTTTAGGGCCATATGCAGTTGGAATAGCGAGTCTTTTTGATACTGGTAATTCGATAATGTGTACCGGAGGGACTTATGCGATTGCTTCAGGAATAGCAGGTGAAGGTGGAAAGCAAAGCATTAAAGGATTTCTAAAAAAAATGTTTTCGTCTGTACCTTTTGACACATATCTGTTTATGTTTATTGTAACAATATCGGGAATACGATTGCCACAAGCAATATATAATGTGACTTCAAATTTGAGTGCTGGGAATGCTTTTTTGTCCATGCTTATGATAGGTATGGTTTTTGAGTGCAATTTTAAAAAAGAACAATTAGTTAAAGTTGCATCAATGCTTGGAATTCGTTATTTAAGTGCTGTAATATTTGCTTTGATAATTTATTTCTTAGTACCTTTTTCAGTAGAGATAAAGCATGTTTTAGTAATACTAGTATTTGGTCCAGTTTCTGTTCTTTCGCCAGTATTCACCGGGTTATGCAAAAGTGATGAGGGATTAGCTGGGGTGGTAAATTCTATGTGCATTCCAGTAAGTATATGTATTATTACTTTTTTAATATTCTTTTTTCAGGCAGCATAGAGGCTTCTATATATACTAAAGATCTCCATTACTATTGTAGATGGAGATCTTTAGCATTTTATAAGCTATAAATATTTAATTTGTTCCGTATAAAAAATAATATAGATTATATTTACAATATGTTATATAATAATAATTATTAGTTGAGAAAATTTGCTAAGGAGGGTGTAATATTGAAAAAACTAATTTCATGGAATGTTAATGGATTGAGAGCTAGTGTTAATAAAGGCTTTTTAGAATATTTTAAAGAAGCCGATGCAGATATATTTTGTATACAAGAAAGTAAACTTCAAGAAGGCCAAATAGATTTAAAATTAGAAGGTTATAAAGATTATTGGAATTATGCAGAGAAAAAAGGATATTCAGGAACTGCTGTATTTTCAAAAGAAGAACCTATTAGTGTAAAAAATGGAATTGGAATAAGTGAACATGATACTGAAGGGCGAGTTATAACGTTAGAATTTAAGGAATTTTATTTAGTTAATGTATATACTCCAAATTCTAAACAAGGTCTTGAGAGGCTTGATTATCGAATGGTTTGGGAAGACGTTTTTAGAAAATATTTAAAGGAACTGGAAGAGAAGAAACCAGTGATAATATGTGGGGATTTAAATGTTGCTCATGAGGATATTGATCTTAAAAATCCTAAAGCTAATAGAAAAAATGCTGGATTTACAGATGAAGAGAGAAATAAGATATCAGAGCTTTTAGATGCAGGATTTATAGATACTTATAGATATTTTTATCCTAATACAGAAGGAGTATATTCTTGGTGGTCATATAGATTTAATGCTAGAGGTAATAATGCTGGGTGGAGAATTGATTACTTTTTGGCATCAGAAAGTTTAAAAGATAAATTAGTAGATGCTAAAATTCATATGAATGTAATGGGATCAGATCATTGCCCTGTAGAAGTTATGGTTAATTTATAAAGTCATAAGAGTATAATTAGTAATGATAATTACATATTATTAATTATGCTCTTAAATTAATCATCGCAAATTTTTAATTGCAACATATATATTAGAACTTTAAATTCTGTTTATAAATTTAAATATATTATATAATAATAGTATATACAGTAGAAAGTAATAAATTTGTTTTATGGAGAGTAAAGATATGCTAAAAGATAAAAAATTGTTTTTACTAGATATTGATGGAACAATTGCATTAGATACTACACTAATAGATGGAACATTGGATTTTATGAATCATGTGTTAAGTATTGGAGGTAAATATATTTTTATAACAAATAATTCTACTACTAGCATTCAAGACTATATTACAAAATTTAAAAAGTTTGAAATTAAAGTAGATAAAACAAGCTTCGTGACCTCATCTTATGCAACAGCATTATATTTAAGAGAAACGTATAGGGATAAAAAGATATTTGTACTTGGTACAGCTTCGTTTATTCAGGAACTAAGAAGTTTTGATATAAATGTCACTGAAGAACAAGAAGAGGATATTGTATGTGCAGTAGTAGGGTTTGATAATGAATTAAACTATAGAAAGATAGAAAATATATGTGAATTACTCTTAACTAGAGATATTGACTATGTAGCAACAAATCCGGATTTTGTCTGTCCGACGCGCTTTGGTTTTGTGCCTGACTGCGGGTCTATATGTCAAATGATAGGAAATGCAGTTAAAAGAGAACCTTTATATATTGGAAAGCCTAATAAAGCAATTGTTGAAATGTGTTTAAAGCAGACTGGATTCACAAAAGACGAAACTTTAGTTATAGGAGATAGGCTTTACACGGATATTGCTTGTGGAATTAATGGTGGTGTGGATACTGCGGTATTATTTACTGGTGAGGCTACCAAAGAGGATTTAGTTGATACAGAATTTAAACCAACATATAGCTTTGAAACAATTAAGGATCTATATAAGGAATTAGCTTTTTAATTGAAATTTAATATACAGAAAAGCATCAGTTATACATATAAATCTAAATTGTTTAAAGTAAGATAACTCTATACATATGGAATTAAAATTTTTATTTAATTTAGAATTCCTAAATTAAATAAAGTATCATTTAAAGGAAATGTATAATTGCGACAAGTTTAATTTATTAGTAACTGCATTTTAGCTGATAATTTCTATAGCTATATGGATATAATAATTATTAGCAAAATGTAGTTTTTTATTATAAACAATGAGAAGTCAATCTAAGTTAGGGGGGGAATATATGGACATAGAAAGTATAAAAAATAAGATACAAGGAACTAAACCATATATTAATGGTTGGGAAAGAATGAAAAGGTCTTCTGTAATTATTCCACTAGTGAAAATAAAAGATGAGGTTTGTATATTGTTTGAAATGAGGGCCAAAAAGTTAAATAGCCAGCCTGGAGATATATGCTTTCCAGGTGGAAGAATAGATGGAAGTGAAACACCTAAAGAAGCAGCAGTAAGAGAAATATTTGAGGAGCTTGGAATTAATAATATTGATGTAATAAATGAATTAGATACGGTAGTAAGATATGATGGAATTATAATTCACCCTTTCTTAGGGGTTATTAAAGAGGTTGAAGAAATTAAAATAAATGAAAGTGAGGTCGACCATGTATTTTATGTTCCGCTAAATTATTTACTAAATCATAAATACTTAGAGGTAAATGGAAAAATAAATATAGATAGATCAAAAGATTTTCCATATCATTTGATAGTAAATAAAGAAAACTATAAGTTTAGAGAAGCTAACTATAAATATTTATTTTATAAGTATAAAGATTATAATATTTGGGGAATCACAGCGGAAATGCTGCATAATTTTTTGAAGAAATTATAATGTGGTTAGATTTAAATCTAATTGAGGTGTAGAAAATAATGAAAAATAAAAGTAATAAGAAATTATAAGATTAGGATTAAGGGAAACCTTAATCTTTTTTTATAAAAATTTAAAATTTGGATTGGAAAATCAACTTAATATAAAAGATCTAATTATGACCCTATCTACAATAATTTACAGGGGATGATAATTGTCACCTGTTTGCCATAATTTACAGTTAATATTAAGACAATAACATAATAAATTTTAACAGAACTACTAATAGAATAACAGTATTCCTAAAAAATACAAACTTAAAAATTCAAATTGAATTTCAAAGATGAGATTGATGAGTACATGCATTATAAAGTAGTGGTTTCAAGGTAAATTAGTAATATGAATATGGGGAGGAATTAAAAATGCTTATTTTAAAGAATATAAAAGTAAAAACTAAATTAATTTCATCTTTTCTTATTATGGCTATGTTAATAGCTATTGTAGGTATGATAGGAAGAGCATCATTAAAAACATCAGATGCAAATTCAAAAGCAATGTATAATGACGACTTACAGTCAATACAGTTGCTTACAGATATTAAACAGTCGTTACTCAGCAGCAAGAGTAATATTATTGAATTAACCTATGTTAAAGATGCTTCAAAAAAAGATGATTTAGAAAAACAGATTCAATCCAATATAGAAACAGAAGATAAAGATATATCAAACTATGAAAATATTAAGATGGACACTCTTGAAAAGCAATTATGGCCAACAATTAAAGATCAACTTAGCCAGTATAGAACGTTAACAGATAAAGTTATTAAACTTATAGATAATGGTAAATATGATGAAGCAGCCAATCAATATCAACAAATAGGGGATATTAGAAATTCGCTTATGGAGAATATAGGTAAGATAATAGATATAAATGTTAATAGCGCAAAGACAGATAATTTAACAAACAATGATATATATGTACATAGCGATCATATAATGATAATACTTGTGATAACAGGATTAATATTAGCATTAGCAATTGGATTAATTATTTCAAGGGACATAAATACATCATTACTTAAAATAAAAGAATTTGCTGAAAACTTAGCGAAATATGATTTGTCAAATGATTTTCAAATTATAAGAAATGATGAATTTGGGAAAACAAGTTCAGCTCTCACAAAAGCTCAGCAAAATATTAAAGAACTCATAAGTGTTATTATGAATAGTTCGCAAAAGATGAGTGATTCAAGTGAAGAACTTTCAGCGACAGTAGAGGAATTATCAGCAAAAACTGAAGAGATAAATAATGCTGTAACTAATATAGTAGCTGGAATACAAGAAACAAGTGCAGTTACAGAAGAAGTGACTGCATCTATAGAAGAAGTTGACTTGAATATTGGAGAACTTTCTGGAAAAGCCATGGAAGGAAGTAATAATGCAGTTCAATCTAAAGAAAGAGCTATAGAAGCAGAGAATCACGGAAAAAAAGCAATAGAAGGAGTTAGAGAACTATATTCTAAGAAGAGAGAGAATATGCTAAATGCAATTGAGGAGGGCAAAGTTGTAGATAATATAAAGGTTATGGCAGATACGATTGCAAGTATATCAGAACAGACTAATTTATTAGCCTTAAATGCTGCTATAGAGGCTGCAAGAGCAGGAGAGCAAGGTAAGGGCTTTGCCATAGTTGCAGAGGAAGTAAGAGAACTTGCTGAACAGTCTTCTAAGGCAGTAGCTTCTATACATGATACTATTGGAAAAGTTCAAGAGGCATTTAAAAATTTATCTGGAAATGGTCAAGACGTGTTAGGTTTTATAAATGAAAATGTGGATCCTCAGTTCAAAGAGTTTGAAAAGGTAGGAAATCAATATTATAGGGATTCAGATTTTGTAAGTAAAATGTCAGAAGAGATAGCATCTATGTCAGAAGAACTTACTGCAACAGTTGGTCAGGTGAATGAAGCAATGCAGAATGTGGCAGAAGCCTCACTAAAATCATCAGAACATGTTGAAACAATAAAGGGAAGTATAGATGAAACAGCAAAGGCAATAGAACAAGTGGCATTAACTTCACAAAATCAAACGGAATTTGCACAAAGGCTAAATGAAATGGTATTAAAGTTTAAAATATAAATTATAGCTAGTCCTAAAAAAGTAATCGATAGATGAAGTTAAACAAATATTAGAATTGTAATATAAATTTCTATTAAAAAATAAAGTTTCTACATGAATAACATACAGGTGGTGAGTTAAAGTGTAGAAACTTTTTTGAATTCATATGATAGAAATATTATATAAAAACCTCTTTTAGTTTTTTGAATATTGATGTTAGAGTGATAAAATAAATATATCATTAATGTAAAATTTAGAATTAACAATTGTAAAGATAGTAAAAAGATATATGAGCAGATCAGGAGGAGGAAAAATGGATATTTCAAACATGAGGCATGAAATCGTTTCTGAAAATCCAGACATAGAGGTAAAGTTTTATTTATCAATAGATGAAGGCGGGTATGTAGCACCGCACTGGCATAATAGTTTAGAAATAGTCTATATGCTTGAAGGCAGTATTACAGTTGCTTTTGAAAATAAGAAAATTACTGTATTACCAGAAGAATTTATTGTCATAAACTCAAGAAATGTACATGGATTTACAAGTCAGAAAAATCGTGCATTAGTCTTGCAGATACCAAGTGCTGTTTTTGAAAAATATGTTCGCAATATAGATTTGTATTATTTTAATGTTGATATGAATCCAATAGATGAAGTTGAAATTAAAAGGCTAAATAAGATTAAAAGAATATTTCATGATATGTATGAAATATATGATATTCAACCAGAAGGATATTTGCTTAAGTTTAATAGTTTACTTTACGATATGCTTTTTACTTTGATTCATTCATATTCTTCTAAATTAGCTCTAAAGCAAATAAAAAGAGATAATAAATATTTAGAAAGATTAAAAGAAATCACTATGTTTTTACATAACTGTCATGATGAGCAGATAACAATGCAACAATTGGCAGATAAATTTGGATATAATCCAGATTACATCTCTAGGTTCTTTAAAAAGTATATGGGATTAACAGTCATCGAGTATTTATATGAAATTCGAATTAATTATATATATAAAGATTTGATTGATACGGATTTAAATATAAATGAGATTTTTGAAAATCATGGATGTAATAATTATAGGGTTGCAATGAAGCTTTTTAAGAAACGATATGGATGTACGCCAAAAGAAAAAAGAAAAGAGAAAAATATGACTATTTCGAAATAAGTCGGAATAGTCATATTTTTATGTCGCTATAATGGCTTTTGAATGCAAGGTGTAATTGTTATCATAAATATATGATAACAATTACAATACGTTTCGAGGAGGATATAGTGTAATGAACGAGATTAGTAAAAAGATAAAAATCAGTTTTTGGGAAAGGTTTTCTTATGGTTGTGGAGATTTAGGTTGTAATATAATTTATTCAGCTATGTCTGCATTTCTTTTGTATTATTATACCGATTATATAAAAGTAAGTGCACTTGCAGTTGGAACAGTAATGCTGGTTTCAAAATTATTTGATGGCGTAGTGGATTTGGCGATGGGAGTTATAGTAGATAGAACTAAATCAAGATTTGGGAAGTGTCGTTCATGGATATTACGTATGACTATTCCATTTGCACTTGCAGCAGTTTTATTATTTTCGGTGCCAGCAGGCTTGGGTGAAAGTGGGAAAATAATATATATTTTTATTACATATAATTTGGTTTCATCTGTTATTTATACGGCTATAAATGTACCATATGCAACATTAAATGCGTTGATTACGCAAGATCAATATCAACGCTCAATTCTAAGTATTTTTAGAATGACTATGGCAACAGTAGGAACCTTAATAATAACAAATTTAACATTACCTTTAGTAAAGTTATTTGGGGATAATGCTTCAGCATGGACAAAAACCTTTTTAGTGTTTGGTATCCTTTCAATTATAGTATTCATGATTACATTTACAGGGACGAAAGAACGGGTAAAACCTTCTGAAAATACACATCAAGAGAAAATACCATTCCATACAGGAGTTAAGTATTTATTTAAAAATAAGTACTGGATAATGATAACAGTGACTTTGGTTCTAATTTTTATAAATTACTCTTTAAATAGTGGGGCAGCAGTTTACTATGCTAAGGTTGTACTAAGAGATCCTAATATGATTGGACCTATGAATTTGATAGCAAGTGTTGTGCAAATTGCAGCAATGTTCTTTACTGCAATTATTATTAAAAGAACCGGAAAGAGAAATATGCTGATTATTGGTTCAGTTATTTATGGCTTAGGATTTGTCATGTTTGGTTTTGTTGGTACAAGCTATGTGGGAATAATGACTGCATCTGCATTAAAAGGTATTGGAAATGCAGGGATTTCATCTTGTATGTTTGCTATTGTTTCTGACACTATTGAATATGGTGAATGGAAAACTGGTTATAGAACAGAAGGATTAGTAAATAGTGCATCAAGTTTTGGATTTAAGGTTGGTAATGGCTTAGGCTCTGCAATGATTGGATGGATCTTGGCATTTGGAGGATATTCAGAAAATGCAGTAACTCAAAGTGCTTCAGCATTAATGTCAATTAATGCAATATTCATTTATATTCCTGCAGTAGTCGTTGTTTTACAAATTTTTGTTATGTCATTTTATCATTTAGATAAAGAATATGACTCAATAGTCGATGGATTGAGTAATGGTAGAAATTTAGCAGTTAACGGGTAGAATTTAAAACAATTAAGTATTTATTTTATTTAAGAATAATTGCAACATTTTGTTGTAAAATTTATATAAATTTGGAGGTAAATATGAAATTTACAAATGGATATTGGCTTTTAAAAGATGGGGTAAATAAAATTAGCCCAATACAAATGATAGATTATAAGATAGAAGATCGAGCTATAGTGATTTATGCATCAGGTAAGGAAATCGCAGATAGGGGACAAACTTTAAATGATCCAATGCTTACCTTTTATGTATCATCGCCTCTTCCTAATATTATAAGAGTACGAGGCTATCATCATATTGGAGGTATAGATAATGGACCTTCCTTTGAAATAGTGGAAAATGATAAGCATAAGGTTAGTATTGAAGATACTGAAGAAGTTCTTTCGCTTACAAGTGGAGATACAACTATAAAAATAGGAAAAAATAATTGGAACTTAAGTTTTTATTATAAAGGAAAGCCTTTAACACAAAGTCAGAAAAATCAATTAGGTTACATTAAAACTGCTGATGGGAATTTCTGGAGAGAACAATTGAATTTAGACATCGGAGAATGTGTGTATGGATTTGGAGAGCAGTTTTCACAGTATGTTAAGAATGGTCAGACTATAGATATTTGGAATGAAGACGGAGGGACTTGTTCTGATCTTGCTTATAAAAATATTCCGTTTTATTTTACAAGCAAAGGTTATGGTGTTTTTGTGAATCAACCTGAAAAAGTATCTTTCGAAGTTGCAACAGAAGTAGTGTCAAAGTGTCAGTTTTCTGTACAAGGAGAAAAAATAGATTATATGATTATTGGAGGCGATAAACCAAAGGAAGCAATAGAAAGATATACAGATCTTACAGGAAAGCCAGCATTACCACCAGCTTGGTCATTTGGACTGTGGCTTTCAACATCATTTACAACTAACTATGATGAGAATACTGTAAATAGTTTTATTGATGGTATGATAAATCGTGATATTCCGTTAAGTGTATTTCACTTTGATTGTTTTTGGATGAAGGAATATGAATGGTGTAATTTTGAGTGGGATAAAGAGGTATTTCCAGATCCAGTAGGTTTAATATCTAGAATAAAAGCGAAAGGTATAAAAGTGTGTGTATGGATAAATCCATATATAGGACAAAAGTCACCATTGTTTAAAGAAGGAATGGATAATGGATATTTCATAAAAAATAAAGATGGAGGCATATGGCAGTGGGATATGTGGCAGGCAGGCCAAGGAATAGTTGATTTTACAAATCCAGAAGCTTGCAAATGGTATACTTCATATCTTGAAAAATTAATTGATATGGGAGTAGATTGCTTTAAAACAGATTTTGGAGAGAGAATACCAGTTGATGGGGTATATTTTGATGGATCAGATCCGTTGAAAATGCATAATTATTATACGTATTTATATAATAAAACTGTTTTTGATTTACTTAAAGAAAAACTTGGAGAAGAGAATGCAATTGTATTTGCCCGTTCAGCAACAGCAGGAAGTCAAAAGTTTCCAGTACACTGGGGCGGAGACTGTGAATCAAGATTTGAATCCATGGCAGAAACTCTTAGAGGTGGATTATCTTTGATGTCATCAGGATTTGGATTCTGGAGTCATGATATAAGTGGATTTGAAAATACTGCACCACCAGAAGTATATAAAAGATGGGTACAATTTGGCTTGTTATCATCCCACAGCAGACTGCATGGATCAAATTCTTATAGAGTACCTTGGTTGTTTGATGAAGAATCAGTAGATGTTGTTAGGAAATTTACTAAGTTAAAATGCAGATTGATGCCTTACATCTATAATAAAGCAGTAGAGGCGAATAAAAAAGGAATACCTGTAATGAGATCTATGATTATGGAATTCCCAGAGGATAGAGCGTGTGACTATCTTGAAAGACAATACATGTTTGGAGACAGGCTTTTAGTAGCTCCAATTTTTAATTTTGAGTCAACTGTTGATTATTATCTACCAAGGGGAAAGTGGACGAATATATTTACAAATGAAATTATAGAAGGAGGATCTTGGATTAATGAAAAATTTGACTTTTTTAATTTACCGCTTATGGTAAAAGAAAATTCAATCATTCCAATAGGGGGCAAAGATAATACCTGCGATTATAATTATTTAGAAAATTTGCAGCTTCATATCTTTAATTTATTGAATGAGACAAATGCAGAAATTAATGATGTACAAGGTAAAACTTTGATCAAAGTAAAGGCAGAAAGAAAAGAAAATAAGATAATGATAAAACTTTCAAATAATTTTGATGGAATTAAAATTGTAATGCGAAATATCCACAATATAAAAAATATTCAAGGTGCATCAATAGAAGACTCTACAGACGGAATTGTATTATCAGTATTTAAAGATGCAGCAGAAGTTGTATTTCAAATAAGTGAATAGAAATTAAAATAGCTATTGTATCTAATCATAACTAAAAATAATTTTGATAAAAACTTGACAAAGAATATTTTGTTGAAATATAATAGACTCAAATGAAAGCAATGGAGCATTTATTTATATAGGTGTTTTGTTGCTTTTTTTATTTATATTTGTTGATATATCAGTGGGATTTCAATGAAAGGAGAGATAATTCTGTGTCAGGACGATAAATCATATGCGAAGGAAATATATAAGCATATTAAATTAGATATTTTAAATTTAAAAATAAAAGATGGAGATTTTCTTACATTAGCTGAATTGGCAGATAAGTACAATGTAAGCAAGACACCAGTGAGAGATGCATTGGGAGCATTGGAAATAGAAGGATATCTGAAATCATTGCCTAGAAAAGGTTATTTAGTAAGGCCTGTAACGCAGAAAAGTATAAGGGAATCTTTCCAAATGAGATCTATTTTAGAAAGAGCTGCTGTAAAATTGGCAGTTAAAACAGCTAGCGAATTAGAGCTGGAAAGTATATACGAATTAGCTATGAAATTTCCAGAAGATTCTAAAGGCAGTGAAATAGCAAAATTTAATGAATTAAATAATGTATTTCACATGTCAATTGTAAGAGCAACTCATAATTCATTATTAATTGAAACTTGTGAGGGAACAATGGAGAATCTTTCTCGAATTTTGTTAATGGATTGCAAGAACTTAGAATTTACAAATGAAAAAGATGATCATGTAAATATTGCAAAAGCTCTGCTTGATAGAAATAGTAAAAAAGCAGAAGAGTTGATAGTAGAACATATTTCAAATTTAGAAACAAGGTTTTATTCTTATGAAAGTATAAAAGCATAAGAAATTATATTTTATTTAAGCTTTTAATAAAATAAGAAGTTCTTAATTATGTTTGAATAAAAAAATATAATGCTTCAAACAATACATTAAGAAGGTCTCTTAGTTTATAAAAATATATAAATAATGTTTTAAAAATGCAGATATACTGCGAGCTTAAAATTATTTAAGGGGGATTAATAAATGAACAAAAAAACATTAATAGGAATTTTGCTAGCATCAGTAATGTCAGTAAGTGTATTAGCAGGGTGTGGAGCAGCAAAAAAGGATTCATCAAATGGCGGTGATGGAAATAAGAAATATGTAATTGCATGTGATGCAAAATATGCACCATTCTCTTTTGAGGAGGATGGAAAGTATAAAGGAATCGATGTAGAACTTTTAGCTGCAATTGCTAAAGAAGAAAATTTTGATTATGATTTAAAGCCAATGGACTTTAATGGAATAATTCCAGGTATTACATCTAATCAATTAGATGGTGCTATAGCTGGTATGAGTATTACAGATGAAAGAAAACAAACATTAGATTTTTCAGATGGATACTTCCAATCAGGATTATCACTAGTTGTTAATAAGGATAATAATGATATTAAGAGTGTAGCTGATTTGAATGGAAAAAGTGCATCACTTAAGAAAGGTACAGCAGGAGCACAATTTGCTGAAGACAATGAATCCAAGTATGGATTAAAATTAAATTATTTTGATGATTCTCCATCAATGTTCCAAGCAGTTGAAAACAAGAATTGTGATTTCCTATTAGAAGATTATCCTGTTATCGCTTATAAGATTAAAGTTGATCCAGATTCTAAGCTAAAAATTGCAGGAGATAAATTAACTAATGTTGATTATGGATTTGCAGTTAAAAAAGGTGAAAATGCAGATTTATTAAAGAAGTTTAATGAAGGCCTTAAGAAATTAAAGGATAATGGAGAATATGATAAAATAGTTGGTCAATATATCGCAAAATAGACGAACTTATTTGAAAGTAAGATTCATGTTTTAATTATCATAAAGAGTTATAAGTTTGAGATGGATTTCTCATTTATAACTCTTTGTTGTATAATATAACATTTTATATTATGAAATTGGGATATTTAAGCAACTTGCATAAAAAGATAAAAATGAAGGAAGATATGCATCTTGATTCATAATTGAGTATGTATATCTGAGATTATAAATTAATTTTAATACAAGTTAAGTGACTTTGAAACTTTGTCATAATGGGAAAGCATGGAGTTGTAAACAGAAAGAATTATATATAATAAGAATATAGCCTTATTGACAGTTTTTGAATTGAACTATATAATAAGTTTCATAATGAAAGATATAAAGATTATGAGAAATTTGTTGCAGGGGTATTAGATTAATAAATATGCAATAAATTAATATTTTAGTTTAATTAAATAAATTGCAAAGGGGCAAATTAACGATGAATAGAAAAGTATTAGTGAATATTTTATTAGCATCAGCAATGTCGGTAGGATTATTGGCTGGCTGCGGTGCATCTAAAGGAGATACAAAAGCAGATGCGGGAAACAAAAAATATGTAATCGCATGTGACTCTAAGTTTGCACCATTTTCATTTGAGGAAAATGGTAAATATAAAGGTATAGATGTAGAAATCTTAGAGGAAGTTGCTAAAGAAGAAAATTTTGATTACGATCTAAAACCAATGGATTTTAACGGAATAATTCCTGGACTTACATCTAATCAATTAGATGGAGCTATATCAGCGATGACTATAACTGATGAAAGAAAACAAACTTTGGATTTTTCAGACGGATACTTTGTATCAGGGTTATCAATAGTAGCTAATAAAGATAATAATTCAATTAATAGCATAAATGATTTAAATGGAAAAAGTGTTTCAGTCAAAAAAGGGACAGCAGGAGCGAAATTTGCTGAAGACAATGAAGCTAAATACGGATTGAAATTAAATTATTTTGAAGATTCGCCATCAATGTTCCAGGCGGTGGAAAATGGAAATGATGATTTCTTGTTAGAGGATTATCCAGTTATCGCATATAAAATTAAAGTTGACGGTGATTCAAAACTAAAAATTGTTGGAGATAAATTAGATACTGTCGATTATGGATTTGCAGTAAAAAAAGGTGAAAATACAGACTTATTAAATAAATTTAATGAAGGTCTTAAGAAAATAAAAGAAAATGGAAAATATGATCAAATAGTTGGTCAATATATAGGAAAATAGTAAGGAGAAATGAAATATGGAAATCTTTCAATTACTAAAAGATAGCCTTCCTAGCTTACTAAGTGGGCTTTCGGTAACAATAGAAGTTGCAGTTATATCATTAATATTAGCTGTAATATTAGGAATAGTTTTAGGTATATTCAGTATAAGTAATTCAAAAATATTAAAAGGTATATCGACAATATACATCTATATGGTTCGTGGAACACCACTTATGGTTCAAGCTTTATTTTTATACTTTGGAGTTGGACAAGCACTAGGTATAAGATTTGATCCTATGGTAGCAGGTATAATAACCCTTACAGTAAATGCAACAGCTTATATGGCTGAAATTTTCAGAGGCGGAATTCAAGCAGTAGACAAAGGTCAAATGGAAGCTGCAAGATGTTTAGGGCTTAGCTATTTTAAAGCTATGAGAAAGGTTATTTTGCCTCAAGCAGTTAAAATCATGATTCCATCTATATTGAATCAATTTATTGTTACACTAAAGGATACATCAATCTTGACGGTTATAAGTATAAGAGAACTTACATCATCTGGACAAATTATAATTGCAAGAAACTTTAAAGCACTTCAAATGTATGCAATTGTAGCATGTATGTATTTTATAGTAATTACAATACTAACTTTAGTATCAAGTTATATAGAAAGGAAAATTAACTATGGTAATAAGCGCTAAGAATTTAAAGAAACGTTATGGACAATTAGAAGTTCTTAAAGATATATCTGTAAATGTAACAGAAGGAGAAGTTCTTTGTATCATAGGACCTTCGGGTTCAGGAAAGAGTACATTCTTAAGGTGTCTAAATGGTTTAGAAGAAATTCAAGCTGGTAGTATAACAATACTAGGACAAGAGCTTGTAAATAATAAAGATATAAATAAGTTAAGAGAAGAAATAGGAATGGTGTTTCAATCCTTTAATTTATTTCCTCATTTAACAGTCCTTGAAAATATGTTGCTTGCACCATTAGAATTAAAAAAGATGAATAGAAGTGAAGCAACTGAAAAAGCTCTAAATTTATTAGATAAGGTTGGTTTGAAGGATAAAAAAGATGTTTATCCAGATACATTATCAGGAGGACAAAAGCAAAGAGTAGCAATTGCCAGAGCTCTTGAAATGAATCCTAAAATAATGCTATTTGATGAACCAACTTCAGCACTAGATCCTGAAATGGTTGGAGAAGTATTAAAAGTTATGAAGGATTTAGCACAAGAAGGAATGACTATGGTTGTTGTAACTCATGAAATGAACTTTGCTAAAGAGGTATCTGATAGAGTTATATTTATGGATCAAGGATATATTGTAGAAGAAGGAGATCCAAAAGAAATATTTACAGCTCCTACAAGTGAAAGATGCAAGGAATTCTTGGATAAAGTAATTAATAATTAATATGAGGCATAGTTAAAATGCCTAAGATAAAAGCATTGTTTAAATTTCTAATGTAAATGAAATTATATAAACAATGCTTTGTTTATATAATATTTATAACAGAATTTTTTAATATGAAAAAGATATATCGCTGTAAAATATTTAAATATATATTGCAGTTTGCAATGCACAGTTTACAATAATTATCAATTTCACATTGAAAATTTTCAATTGCAACATATATATGCTAGTATATAAATATTGGTAGTTATAATTTGGCGTGAAAGAGGATAAGTTTATTTATAGGAAAAGAGAGATAGTGAGATACGATGAGAAATTAATTTAATGGATATGAGTGGACTTTCAAAATAAAAAGCAGTTAATAACCAAAATTTATATAAAAATGTCAGAGGAGGAAGACGTGTTGTTAATTAATAAGAATAATTCTAATCTTAAAAATATAGTTATTTTAGCTACTGGAGGTACTATTGCAGGCACAGGAGAAGAAGGAAAAACAACAAATTATCAGGCAGGTAATTTGGATATACAGACATTAATTAGAAGTGTTTCTAATCTTGATAAAATAGCTAATATATATGGTCAACAAATAGCGAATGTAGATAGTAATGATATAACTATTAATCATTGGTTAACACTTGCAAATAAAATAAATGAACTTTCAAAACAAGATGATATCGATGGTTTTGTAATAACTCATGGTACTGATACATTAGAAGAAACAGCATATTTTTTGGATTTAACAGTTAAAACTAACAAGCCTGTGGTAGTGACAGGTGCAATGAGGCCTTCTACTGCCACAAGTGCTGATGGACCCTTGAATTTATATCAATCAGTGGCACTTGCAGCCAGTGATTTATCAATAGGGCAGGGATGTATGGTTGTATTTTCTGATGGGATTTATAGTGGACGAAACGTTCAAAAGGTAAATACTTTTAAAACCAATGCATTTAGTTCCATAGAATTTGGATGTCTTGGGTACATGAGAGATAACATTCCTTATTTTTTTAATAAGTCTGTAAAGCCACATACGGTATATTCGGAATTTGATATTTCAAAATTAAGTAAATTACCACAGGTTTCTATTGCATATTTTAATATTGATGCTGATCCTTCAATTATCGATTATTTTGCTCAAAGATGTGAGGGAATAGTAATAGCAGGAGCTGGAAGTGGAACTTTTAGTTCAAAGTGGCTGGATGAGATTAAAGAGTTAGAGAATAAAGGAATTCCTGTTGTGAGATCTTCAAGAATAGGAAGCGGAATTATATTAAAGGATTCAAATGTAGATAAATATTCAAACTGTATTCCGAGTTATACATTATCACCTCAAAAAGCTAGAATACTGCTTTCTTTAGCATTGACTAAAACAAAGGATTATTCTGAAATAGGAAAAATTTTTGCAGAGTACTAAAAGTATATTTAAATTAAGCACATATTGGCAGAGGATAAGTAAATAATTGTTTTTAAACAATTATTTCATTTCTTTGAATTAATATGTGCTTAATTTTGTGATCATATTTTTAGTATAAATATAGAAAGTAACAGGAATTTGCCACAATATACCAGATAAAATGTTTAAAAAATGTAAATTGTCACCTATTGGCTAAGAATCATATAATATTATGAAATTAATGTAGTTTTATAGGATTAATATAATGAGTGAACATTGTACTAAAAGTAAAGATTTTATTAGGAGATTAATAAATGAGGGAAAATTAGTTGAATTTGATGACAACTCAAAAATAGTGATAATAAGTGATGTTCATAGGGGAGACGGAGGATATGCAGATTCATTAAGACAAAACAGGAATATCTACAAAGCTGCTCTTGGATTTTATTATCAAAACGGATATACTTTAATTGAATTAGGAGATGGTGATGAACTATGGAAAAATAAAAATTGTCTGGATATAGCATATACGTATAAGGATATTTTTGCATTGATGAATAGATTTTATGATGATAATAGATTATATTTGGTATTTGGAAATCATGATATAGTTAAATCAAATCAACAATTTATGGATGATCAAGAAAAGATTTTTGAAGATATGGGACATGGATTTGGACGTGAAATGATTAGTTTATACAGCAGAATAGATTTTTATGAGGGGATCATACTTAGATATATACCTTATAATGATGATATAATTGCATTTCATGGACATCAGGTTGATATAATAAATTGTGATATGTGGAAGACTAGCAGATTTCTGGTTAGATATGTATGGAGGTTCATGGAAGGAGTCGCTGGCTTTAAATCGCCAATTAGTCCTGCTAGTAATTATGATAAGGGAAGCAAGATAGACGATATACTAGGAAGACTCGCGCGAGAAGAAAAAAAGGTAATTATCTGCGGGCATACTCATAATGATATATTTCCAGAACCTGACGAAGGAATTTATTTTAATGATGGGTGCTGCGTATTTCCATCAGCAATAACCTGCATTGAAATTATAAATGGAGAAATTTCACTAATTAAATGGGAGATAGAAGTAGGTAATTATGATATTTTATATATTACAAGGAGTATAACCGGAGGACCAGAAAGAATACAAAAATATTTGGATTATGCAAAAACTCTATAGGGAGAATTTTTGACATGGGGGAATGAAAAAGATGTATATAGATTTGCATTGTGATACAGCAGGAAGAATATTTTATGAAAATTTGAACCTTAGAAATAAATTGTGTAAGGTTAACATTGAAAATTTAAAAGTAGGGAGAAACTTAGGGCAGGTATTTGCTTTTTTTATAGATAAAAAATTAAATGATGATCCGTATGATGAGTTTATTAATTTATATGATAGATTCACGAAAGAAATCGAAAAGAACTCTAAAGAAATAGAAATTGTGAGAAATAATAAAGAATTATTTTCTGCACAAAGGGATGGTAAAATAGGTGCTTTTCTTTCAATTGAAGGGGGGGAAGTTGTTAAGGGAAATACAGAGCTTTTAGAAAAAGTATATAAAATGGGGATAAGAATATTAACAATTACCTGGAATTATAAAAATGAATTGGGTTATCCTAATGTAGAATTTATTAATAAGAATGAACATTTAACTGAAACAGGGCTTGAAGTAATTGATAAATGTGAAAGCTTAGGCATAATTCCAGACTCATCGCATTTATCTGATGCTGGATTTTATGATTTAATTAGAGTTTGCAAAAAGCCATTTATAGCATCTCACTCTAATGCAAGAGCAATAACAAATCATCCTAGAAATCTAAGTGATGATATGATAAAATTATTAGCTGAAAAAGGTGGTGTAATGGGTTTGAATTTTTGCGCCGATTTCTTAGGTGATAAAAGTGTATCTTCAATAGAAGATATGGTTTTTCACATAAATCACATAAGAAATATAGGTGGAATTGATGTTCTAGCTATTGGCAGTGATTTTGATGGAATAAAAAATGAAGTGGAAATAAAGAATGCCTCAGAATTTGATAAGTTGCACGCAGCTCTTAAAGAAAATGATTTTAAGGAAGCAGAAATAGAAAAATTATTTTACAAGAACTCCCTTAGAGTTTTTGAAGAGACGTTAAAATAATATTGAGTATTTTTAAAGTATATAATTATTTATGATGAAGAAGAAAGAAAAAGTATAAGAAGATAAATATGTATATAAAATTAATTAAGTAAAAAAGTTTGATAGGTGGTGAACTCTTAGTAGATAGATATCTCACTAAGGAGAATTATGAATAAATTGAGTGGTAAGGTAGCACTGATTACAGGAGCATCAAGGGGTATTGGAAGGGCTATAGCAATAGAACTTGCAAAGGAGGGAGCAAGTGTAGTAATAAATTATTCAAAGGATGACGATGGAGCTAGAGAAACTTTAGAAGAAATTAAAAAAGCGGGTGGGTATGGAATTATAGTAAAAGGAAATATTTCATCTTTTAAAAATTGTGAAACTATCGTTAATGAAGTTATAGCTGCAATGGGAAGAATTGATATTTTAATAAATAATGCAGGCATAAGTAAAATAGGTTTATTTATGGACTCTACTGAAGATGAAATAAGCGAGATTGTAAATACTAATTTATTAGGATCTATGTATTTAACAAAGCATGTGTTGAAGTATATGATTTCAAGGAAACAAGGAAATATAATTAACATTTCTTCAATTTGGGGAGAAACAGGAGCATCATGTGAAGTTCTTTATTCAACAACAAAAGGAGGAATAAACTTATTTACAAAAGCTCTTGCAAAGGAGATTGCTCCATCAAATATAAGAGTAAACTGTATTGCGCCAGGAGTAATAAATACGAAGATGAATTCATTTTTAGGATATGAAGAAAAAAAATCCCTAGAAGAAGAAATTCCTCTAGGAAGATTTGGTGATCCAAGTGAAGTGGGAAAGCTTGCAGTATTTTTAAGCAGTGAAGATTCATCGTATATTACAGGGCAAATCATACGTGCAGATGGAGGATTCATTTAGAGGAAAGTTTTATATTTCTTCTTCATCATCAGATGATACTATTTTTTCAAGATAGAAGTAGAATTCAACTCCTCCACTTATGTTTTGCAGATTAAATTCGCTATTATGAAGGTGCAGGATATTTTTTACTATTGATAATCCTATTCCTGTACTATTCTTTTGAGTTCTTTCTCTGGATCTGTCTAGTCTATAAAATTTATCAAAAAGCTTACTTATTTCTTCCTCAGGGATGGTGACTCCCATATTTTGTACTGATATTTTAAATCTATCTAATTTTTCCTCAATGTTTATATTAATATTATTTTTAGGTGGCGTATATTTAATTGCATTTGTTATAAGATTAGTTAAAACCTGCTCCATTTGAAATGGGTCTGCATAAACATAGCTATAAGGTACTGCGGGATTGAAGTTTATGTTAAGCTTATTTTCTTCAAAATCAGGTTTATGTTTATTTAATATCTTGTTAATTAATCTATTAATATTAAAGGATTCAAAGTTTGGTTTTATAATTCCAGATTCAAGTTTTGAAAGCTCTAACATATTAGTAACTAAAACAGTCATTTTTTTAGATTCATCAATTATGGTTTCTAAATATAAATTGGCATCTTCACCAGATACTATGCCGTCTTTAAGTCCTTCAGCATAACCTTCTATTATTCCAATAGGAGTTTTTAGTTCATGGCTGACATTTGATATGAAGTCTTTCCGCATATCTTCTAATTGCCGTTCTCTTTCAATATCATCTTCTAATTTTTTATTTTTACTCTGCAAATCGAGGAGCGCAGCTTGAAGATTTTTGGATAGAAAGCTTAGAGATTTTGCGAGGCTGCCGATCTCATCTTCTCTTTCGGTTTCACAAACTTCAGTAAAATTCATTTTAGAAATTTTATTTGCAGCATAAGTTAAATTTACAAGGGGTTTAGATATTAAATTAGAATAAATCAAAGATAGTATTATTGATATTACAATTAGACCAATGAATAGATAAATAAAAAACTCACTTATTACTTCAGAAGCTTCCTTTATGGGCTGAATTGGCGAGACACAAAACATAAGACTATCATTAGAACTATTTATGGACAAAGTACTAATAACTCCAATCTTAGTATTGTTATCAAAGTTTGTATATCCAGTTTTAGAATATTTAACAACTTGATTGATTAGATCTTTATCATCTAATAATTCTTGACCAAAAGCAGCTAGGGTATTAAGGCTTTCATTATCAGTATTATAAGCATTGGGAAGATATATAGCTTTACTACCATCTACAGAAGTAACAATAACTTTAGAATTAGTATCATTTTCAAATTTTTGAATAGCAATATATAAATCACGATTGTTACTTATCTGATAAGAGTATAAATCATGAAATTTATTTACTTCATTAACTAATGAAGTTGTTTTTTTGTAAGAATAAAAACTTTCAAAGAAAACAGCCTGTGCAACATATGCTATAAGCAGCAATCCTACAACAAGAGATAATGTTATAATAAATAATCTTTTGGATAAATTATACTTCATTATTTAACCTCGAATTTATAGCCGCTGCCACGTACTGTAACTATAAAATTAGCTTTATCTAACAATTTTTCACGAAGTCTTTTAACATTAGTATCTACAGTACGAATATCACCATAATAATCTATACCCCATACATTATCTAAAATATTATCTCTGGTTAAAGCAATTCCTTCATTAGTAACTAAATATGTTAATAGTTCGTATTCTTTTGGCGATAATATTATTTCTTGTCCATCTATTTTAACTTCATGAGAAAGTTTATTTATAGTAAGGCCTCTAAAATCTTGAAGGCTTGAATCTAAATCTTCTCTTGTCCTTTTTAAAAGAGCTTTGATTTTAGCCATTAAAACTTTTGGACTGAATGGTTTTGTAATATAATCATCAGCACCATAATCGTATCCTTGAAGTTTATCTTCTTCTTCACCTTTTGCAGTAAGAAGAATAACTGGGACAGTTGACGCTTCTCTTAATTTACCAAGCATTGTGAAACCATCCATAACCGGCATCATTATATCTAAGAGGATTAAATCAATTTTTTGAGTGCTGAATACAAATAAACCTTCTTCTCCATCTGATGCTTCATAAACATTAAAATTTTCTTTAAGTAAATAGTCTCTAAGTAAAAATCTTATTCTTAATTCATCTTCAACGATTAAAATAGATTTCTTCATAAATTATCATCTCCTTCAAAATACATTAAACCCCTAGATAGCTAGCTTTGAACTTAGACTTATGTGGTAAATTGCAAAAATTACAAATAAGTAATGATTCAGCATTAAAGAATAAGTTATAATATTGATTATAACTTATAAATAAGTCAAATATATTACAAATAAAATATTTTGCATGACTTTAAGTTTGATTATTAACAGCCACAAAACATATTTTACAATCTTTTATATTTTCATTGCAAGATTTATTATGTATCTCTATTTAAGAATCCAGCAGTGTAGGAGTTTATATTAATTAATTTATAATATAATAGTATAATTAGCAATATTATTTCTTTCATTATAATATAAACTTATGATTTTTGATTGAAGAAATTGAAAAAATTATGATATTATTATGTGTGGCATAGTTTATGATAAACTAAAATAGATAATAAATATTATTATAAGGTATATTAATTATAAGATTAGATATATGCAGTTTAGGAGAGAAATAATGATAAAATTAAATTTTGATGTAAGGACACATACCTTAAAGAATGGTTTAGAGGTAATAACAATAAATAAAGATACTCAAATAGCGGCAATAAATATTGGAATTAAAGTTGGAGCATTATGTGAAAATATAAAAGAAAAAGGGATAAGCCACTTTATTGAACATACATTATTTAAGGGGACTGTAAATAGAAGTGATGAAGAGCTTAATGAAGAATTAGAAGCATTAGGTGGAGAATATAATGCTTATACAGACTATGATGCTACAGTGTATACAATCAGCTGTTTAGCAGAAGAATTACAAAATGCAGTCGAACTATTAGGAGATATGATTATAAACCCTGAATTTGATGAGGAAGAAATAGAAAAAGAGAGAGGGGTAATACTTTCAGAAATAAAAATGAGCAAAGATGATATAGAAGATTTTAGTTTTAAAAATGTAAATAGAATTGCGTTTACCAAAAGTCCTCTTAAATATGAAGTGACTGGAATTGAGGAAAATGTTTCGGAGTTTACCAGAAAAGAAATAATGTCTTATTATAAGAAATACTATACACCTAAAAATTCAATTATAACTATGGTATCACCTTTAAGTCATGAAGATGCAATAAAATTAATAGAAGAGCAATTCAAAGAATGGTCAGGAGAGAAACCTAAACCTATAGATATAGTAAAGGAAAAAAATAATAATATAGTAGGAATAAGTTATAAAAAAGATATAGAACAAAGTACTATAGTTTATCTATATACTTTTAATGAATTGAAGAAATCAGACGAACTTCCACTTAGAATACTAAACCACAGGTTAGGAGAAAGTTCTAACTCATTGTTATTTAGAGAGATTCGAGAGAAGAGAGGATTAGCTTATGATATATATACTCACTTAGAAATAACCAGTAGTATAAAAACTCTTTATATTTATACTGCAGTAAGTGAGGAAAACATTGATGAAGCTAATAAAGCAATTGATGAGACATTAAAGAAAGTAGCTGATGGAGAGATTCAAATAGGTGACAAAGATTTAAATATTATGAAGAAGGTTCATAAGACAGCCGTAATATCAACATTGGAGGATCCGGCAGAATTATGCAATTATATTTTACATCAAGCATTAGATGATGAGGATATATTTGAATTTGTTAAGGATATGGAAAGATTAAATAACATTAATATAATCAAAATTAATGAAGTTGGGAAAAATGTTTTGAAAAATCCAACAATACATATATTAAAATCCAATTAATATATATATTGAAAGTATAAGTAAAGGTGAAAAATATCATGTCAAAAATTACAAAAATAGAAGTTCAAAAAAGAAATAAAGAAAGAGTTAATTTATTTTTGGATGGGGAATATGCCTTTTCGATTTCAGCAGAATTAGTTTATAAGGAAGGTCTTAAGATTAGTTCAGAAATTGATGCAGAAAAAGTTAAAAGCATAGCCAAAAGTGAAAATTATATTAAGTGTAAGGAATCTGCTTTAAGAATAATTGAACGAAATTTAAAAACGGAAAAAGAAGTAAGAGAGAAATTAAAGTTAAAAGGATATGACGATAATTCGATAGAAAAAAGTATTGAATTTCTTAAAGAATATAATTTCGTAAATGATAAAGCTTATGCAAAAGCATTTGTAAATGATAAATTGAAAACAATGGGAAGTCAGAAAATAAAATATTCATTAATTCAAAAAGGAATAGCTAAGGAAGTTATAGAAGAGGAATTATCTAATTTAAACAAAGAAAATGAAAAGAATATAGCACTAAATATAGCAAAGAAAAAATTAAACACTATAAAAAAGACGGAAAATGATAATTATAAAATTTCTGGCAAATTATATAGATTTTTGATTTCAAAAGGATACGCAAGCGATATTGTAAATGGCGTTGTTAAAGAGGTTATGTCTTTAGAAGAATTTTAACAAAATAGCACTATAAACATTATATTTGAAGACATAAATTAAGTAAGAAGAGTTTCTTTTATATGCGAAAAGTTATTATTTTTGTTATAATGGTAATATGATAGGGTGAGAATTTATTGATGGGGGGGAGAAAATCATGAATGGAAACAAATTTAGATTAGTGATTGCTGGGATTGTTGCAGGCTGTATTCAAGTAAGTATAATTATTGGAATGTTAGTTATACCAAGTGGGATAGTTAATTCTAAAATCATGAATTTGTTCTCAGACGGTGGTCTAAGTCAAGAGTATTCATCTAATAAATCTGATAAAAATGAAATTAAAACATTTTTAAAAAAATTGACATTAGGTCAAAATGATCAAGCTAGGGAAGTTATTCTTTATAATGGAATTACCATAGATGAAGGAGTAAAATCAAATGAAGAGATTAATAATGAGGCTGCTTTGTTAACTCAAAATTCGAAAAGTGATAGAGAAAAAGCTAAAATTTTATATACCTGGGTGGGAAGTAATATAAAATATGATGATAATAAGGCTGATGAGGTATTAAAGGGTAGCGATATTCAAAAAATGCCAGAAGGTGGCGCAATTTCTGCTTTTAAAAGTAGAACTGGAATATGCTTTGATAAAGCATGTCTTTATGTAGCAATGGCGAGAGCTGCAGATTTGAAAGTAAGGTTAGTGGGTGGACAGGCATATAATGGGGAAGAATATGTAGGACATGCATGGAATCAAGTTTATTTAAGCGATGAAGGAAAATGGGTAAATGTAGATCCAACATTTTATGATGGGGGAAATTACTTTGATTCCAATTTATTTGACCAACATAAAGAAGAGGAAGTTGCTGGGGAATGGCAATAAATTAATTTACTTTTTTTTGGAGCTTTGAAATAATAACATCGATGGCTTTTTCACAGTCTTTGTCAGCGGGATCTATAGACCAGGCTAGATTGAAAAGACGTAAAGCCGTATCAAGGCATTCTTTCATAACATAGCAGTAACCAAGATTAAAGAAATATTTACTTTCATGACTAATTGAAATTGCTTTGTTTAACATTATGATGGCATCATCAAAGTTTTTTAGTTTAATAAAGCAAACTCCACAATTATAGTATGAACAAGCTTTGTTTGTATTTTCAGATGCAGATTTTTTATAGTAAGCAATAGCTTTCTCATAGTCTTGACTATTGTAAAATTTATTTCCTTCATTAAAGTAATTCATTTGTAACCTCCAAAAGCAAAATTATAAGTTTTAACTAGAATACTTTATGATTATAGACAATAGTTTAAATAACTATACATATGGACTTATTTTTAAATAATATTAGATTATAGTAACAATATAAACGTATTGAAAAAATAGAGTAGGTGAATAATAAAATATGACAAATTATAAAATTGGATTAGATATAGGATCAACAACAGTGAAATTAGCGGTTCTTGATAATGATAATAGTTTAATTTATAGCAAATATAAAAGGCATTTTTCAGATGTAAGAAGTACTATTGTTGGTTTAATAACTGAATGTTACCAAACATTAGGAGATATTAGCTGCAAGATTAATATAACTGGTTCGGGAGGACTATCTGTATCTAAGTGGTTAAGTCTTGGTTTTGTTCAAGAAGTAATTGCGTGTTCAAAAACAGTTGAAACATTTATTCCGCGAACTGATGTTGTAATAGAGCTTGGTGGAGAAGATGCCAAGATAACATACTTTAAAGGTGGAATAGAGCAAAGAATGAATGGAAGCTGTGCAGGGGGGACCGGAGCTTTTATTGATCAAATGGCAGTACTATTAAATACGGATGCATTGGGTCTTAACGAATATGCTAAAGAATATACAGTATTGTACCCAATAGCTTCAAGGTGTGGAGTTTTTGCTAAAACAGATGTACAACCTTTAATAAATGAAGGGGCTAAAAAGAGTGATATAGCAGCATCAATATTCCAAGCAGTAGTAAACCAAACTATTAGTGGACTCGCTTGCGGTAAACCTATAAGAGGAAATGTAGCTTTTCTTGGAGGGCCACTATTCTTCTTATCAGAATTAAGAAATAGATTTATAGAAACTTTAAATTTAAGTGGAGATCAAATTATTGCTCCAGAAAATTCTCAGCTTTTTGTTGCAATGGGAGCTGCTCTCTTGGCAGAAAAGGAACCAATAACATCTTTAGAACAAATAGCAGATAAAATTGCTCATATCTCTAAAGTAAAAGATGATACAGATCAAAGACTTGAACCATTATTTAAGAGAGAGGAAGACTATAACAAATTTAAAAATAGACATGACCATGCTGTAGTAAAAAGAGGAGAACTTAAAAACTACAAGGGGCGAGCGTACTTAGGTATTGATGCAGGCTCTACAACAACTAAGGTTGCACTTATAGGAGAAGATTCTGAATTGTTATACTCCTTCTATGGAAGTAATGAAGGAAGCCCATTAAAGAAAGTTGTTCACATAATTAAAGATTTATATGAAAAGCTTCCAGAAGGCATTGAAATTGTAAATTCCACAGTTACAGGTTATGGAGAAGCTTTAATTAAGGCAGCGCTTCATATAGATATTGGTGAAATTGAAACAATTGCTCACTACAAGGCTGCAGATTATTTCTTACCGGGAGTAGATTTTATCTTGGACATAGGTGGACAAGATATGAAATGCATTAAAATAAAAAATGGTGCAATAGATAGTATAATATTAAATGAAGCTTGTTCATCAGGATGCGGTTCATTTATTGAAAGTTTTGCTAAGTCATTAGATATGAAGGTTGAAGATTTTGCAAAGGAAGCAATTCGTTCAAAAGCACCAGTAGACTTGGGTTCTAGATGTACTGTATTTATGAATTCTAGAGTTAAGCAGTCACAAAAGGAAGGCGCTGAGATTTCGGATATTTCAGCTGGACTTTCATATTCAGTTATAAAAAATGCTTTATATAAAGTAATAAAGTTAAGAGATGAAAAAGATATAGGTGAAAAGGTAATAGTACAAGGTGGAACTTTTTATAATGAAGCTGTACTTAGAAGTTTTGAACTTATTTCTGGAAGAGAAGCCATAAGGCCAGATATATCAGGACTGATGGGAGCTTTTGGATGTGCACTTATAGCAAAGGACAGATATGTTGAAGAAACTAAATCAACATTGCTGCCAAAAGAGAAAATCAATAAATTTGAAATGACATCATCGTTTAGAAGATGTGGTAAGTGTGGAAATAACTGCTTACTAACTATAAATAAATTTTCTACTGAAGAAGAATTTATTTCTGGAAATAGGTGTGAAAGAGGACTTGGAATAGAGAAGTCTAAAGAGAATAAATTGCCAAACTTATATGACTACAAATATAAGAGAACATTTAATTATAAGCCACTTAAAGAAGAAGAAGCAAAGCGTGGAGTAATAGGGATTCCTAGAGTTTTAAATATGTATGAAAATTACCCATTTTGGTTTACATTGTTAACTAACTTAGGATTCAGCGTTAAGCTTTCAGCACATTCAAACAAAAAAATATATGAACTTGGAATTGAAACAATTCCTTCAGAGTCAGCATGTTATCCAGCTAAACTTGCTCATGGACATATAATGAATTTAATAAACAGGGGAATTAAAAATATATTCTATCCTTGCATATCATATGAGAAAAAAGAATTTGAAGAGGCCCAAAATCATTATAATTGTCCTATGGTAACTTCTTATCCAGAATCAATTAAAAATAATATGGATGAATTAAAGCTTAATAATATTAACTTTATGGAACCATTTTTATCTTTAGATAATGATAAAGAACTTGTTAAAAGAATCGCTCACGAATTTAAGATGTTTAATGTTACCCTAGATGAGGCTAAAGAAGCAGTTGAAGCAGCAAGTAAGGAAAGAGAAGCATATAAACAAGATATAAGAAATAAGGGTGAAGAAGTCCTTGAGTATTTAAGAAAAAATAATAAAAAGGGAATTGTATTATGTGGAAGACCATATCATATAGATCCAGAAATAAATCATGGTATTCCTGATATTATAACTTCTTTTGATATGGCTGTATTAACTGAAGACAGTGTATCTCATTTAGGAAGATTAAAGGATAAATTAAGAGTTGTAGATCAGTGGATGTATCATTCAAGATTATATAGAGCAGCAGCTTTTGTAGCTGATGAGCCATGCACAGAAATAATTCAGTTAAACTCTTTTGGCTGTGGATTAGATGCTGTTACAACAGATCAAGTTTCAGAAATTATATCATCAAAAGGAAAGATATATACAGTATTAAAGATAGATGAAGGAAATAATTTAGGTGCAGCTAAAATAAGAATAAGATCATTAAAAGCTGCTGTGGATGAGAGAGAAAGAAAGAATTATAAACCAGTTGAAGAAAAGATAGTTTATAATAATCCAGTATTTACACCAGAGATGAGAAAAACTCATACAATTTTATGTCCTCAAATGTCACCAATTCATTTTGAATTGATAGAAACAGCTGCGAGAGCTGCAGGATATAATTTAGAGGTCATGCCTTCAATGGATATGAAAGCTGTTGATGAAGGATTAAAATATGTTAACAATGATGCCTGTTATCCTTCAATAATAGTTGTTGGGCAGATAGTTGAAGCTCTTAAATCGGGAAAATATGATTTAAATAGTACTGCAGTTATAATGTCTCAAACTGGAGGGGGATGCAGAGCTACTAACTATATTGGTTTTATAAAGCTTGCTTTAAAACATGCTGGTTTTGAAAATATTCCAATTATATCGTTAAATGCGGTTGGTCTTGAAAAGCAGCCAGGCTTTAAGATTACATTGAAGCTGCTTCATAGAGCAATAATGTCATTGGTTTATGGTGACTTATTTATGCGTGTTCTATATAGAACAAGGCCTTATGAAAAAGTTAAAGGATCTGCAAATGAACTTCATAGAAAATGGGCTGAAAGAGTTAAAGCTAATTTAATAAATGGAAGTAAGAAAGAATTTAATAAAAATATAAAAGAAATAATTAGTGACTTTGATAATCTGCCATTATTAAATATTAAGAAACCAAGAGTTGGAGTCGTTGGGGAGATTTTAGTTAAATTCCATCCAACAGCTAATAATGATGTAGTAGGAATTTTGGAAAGTGAGGGAGCGGAAGCAGTTGTTCCAGATCTTTTAGATTTCTTTTTCTATTCAGCTTTTGATGCTGATTTTAAAGCTAAATATCTTGCAGGCAGCAAAATGACAAGAAATTTGAGTAATGCTGCAATTATATATATAGAGTCATATAGAAAAACTATGAAAAAAGCTTTAGAAAATAGTGAAAGGTTCTCTAAGCCAAAACACATAAAAGAACTAGCAAATATGGCATCACCTATACTCTCACTTGGAAATCAAACAGGTGAAGGATGGTTTTTAACTGCTGAAATGATAGAGCTTATAGAAAGTGGAGCATCCAATATAGTATGCCTTCAACCTTTTGCTTGCTTGCCTAATCATGTAACAGGAAAAGGAATGATTAAAGCATTAAAGGAAAGATATCCTAAGTCTAATATAGTGGCTATAGATTATGATCCAGGTGCCTCAAATGTAAATCAATTAAATAGAATTAAATTAATGCTATCTGTTGCATTTAAGAATTTAGAAGAAGAAGTTAAACTTCAAAAGGAGCATCAAGAAAGTACGCACAAGCATCCATTTCCAAATGAAATAGGCTTGACGCTAGAAGATAATATCTAAAGTATAACAGGAATGTTTATATATGGATAATTGTTTATTATATTTAAAAAATATATTTAATAATTATATTTAAAATTAATGCACAATGTACAAAATATATATTATAGATATTGTACATTGTGCATATAATTTTTGCTTAAGTAATGTGAAAATTTAAAGGTATCATTCTTAAGATTAATAAAACTGTTTTATAGTTGATTTATAAATGCAGAGTATATATAGTGAGATATATGGAAACATAGCGAAAAACAAGTTTACTACATGCAAGTTAATTATGGAATAAACTGGTTAGGAGTTTTAGAATATTAATCTATAATATATATATAATGGTTAGAATTTTTAAATGAAAACAACTTGGAGGTAATTATGGGCATGCAAAATAGTAAGCCAGTAAAAGAACAACCAAAGAAAAAGGAATTTAGTATATTAGTATTTTTTGCAGGGATAATTTATATAGTTCTTTTTTTAAGTATAAGTACCCCACTTGTGTTACTTTTTGGACCATATGAAAATACGCGCAAGGTTTTTGTATCAACTTTGCTTGGAACGAGGCATGCTTACTTATTAACTGATTTCTTATCGCAAGATAAGATAAATGAAATTTTAGGAGTTAATGAAGCAGCAGAGGAAACAAATGAAGATACAGCTAAGGAAAGCGCTACAGATTTAAACAAAGTTCAAGTTAAATATACAAGTGGAAATGAAATTACCAGATACGATATACATACAGATAGATATAATGGATATGTGCTAGAAATAAAAAATCCATTGGGTGTCAGAGTGGCAATGACGAAGTATTTAGGGAAAATGGGACAAAAGACAAGTGAAATGGCTGAGGAACATAATGCTATTGCTGCTATTAATGGAGGAGCTTTTGTTGATAAATCTTCAGATGGAACTTTATATGCAGGAACAGGAGCAGTTCCAGGGGGATTTGTAATATCAGGAGGAAAACTTATATATCCTCAAAGCAATGTAAAAAGAGATAATGTAGAAAATGTTATAGCTTTTACTAAAGAAGGCAAGCTTATTGTTGGAGATCATACTCTTGCAGAATTGCAGAAATTAAACGTACAGGAAGCAATGTGTTTTAGAAGACCTAATATTATCATTAATGGAGAACCACAAGTAAAAGACAAAAATGCAGATGGTTTAAATCCTAGAACAGCAGTTGGACAAAAAGAAGACGGAACAGTAATTTTTTTGGTCATTGATGGTAGAAAAATTACTGCCCCAGGAGCTAGTCTTTATGATGTTCAGCAAATTATGTTAGATAGAGGTGCCATTAATGCTGGTGCTCTTGATGGTGGTTATTCATCGACAATGTATTATAAGGGAGAGGTAATAAATTCTCCAAATGCTTGGGATGGAGAAAGATCTGTTGCTACTGCATTTTATGTTGAATAAAGTATAACTTCTTATAGAATCTCAAGTTATGGTTAACATTATATTAGTAAAGTGGAGATAGGAATAAGAAGTATTTTTAGGAGAGGATTAAGTATGAAAAACCTGGTAAGAATAATTGCATGGACACTTATGGCATTAGTAATTCAGCAAGGTATATTTTTATATATAGAGAATGTATATTTAGCTTCAGATGTAAAAATACAGGCTGAGAAAGTTGAAGAAAAGGAAACTACTCCAGAGCAAAAAAATGAGATTGATATAAAAAATGGTGTAGATAAAGTTTCAGTATCATCGGATGGAAGATTCGCTGCTTATTTAGATGATAGCAAACTTAAAGTATTAGATAGCAATGATAATAGTGAAAAAGAATTTCAAAGTGAAGATAACGGAAAAGTAGTATTTTATAAATGGTTAACAAATGAAAATAGTATAATTGTTATTCAACAAGTACAAACCAATAATGGATCTTATTTTGAACCAGTATCATTTAATGCACAAAAGGGTGAAACACGACAACTAACAGATTTTAATTATAATGAATTAAATATAAATGTAAATAAAGGTGACACAGTTGATGATGTAATATTTTCTACTGCAACTCATACTCTTTATATAAAAGTGAAGAAGACAAGTGGAAAGAGCGATTTATATTATGCAAATATAATGAATGAATTGGAAAAGGTAAGGTCAAACAAGGAAATAGGAAATGTGGTGGTACCAACAACAAGTACAAATGCAGTGATGGAAATGGGGAATGGGGCAACCATATTAAATGGTCCGGATATAGAAATACCTAATGTTGGAGTTACGAGGGTATTAGGCAGTGATGTTAATGATAATGTATATTTTGGAGAAGAGGCAAGTGGCAAGATAACCAAAATATATTATAAAGTATTAAATAATGAAAAATCTCAATGGCATACATTAACGCTACAAAGTCCAGTAGCAAGAGAAGATATAATAATCGATTATTCAGGAGATGTTTACATAAATGATAAAGCCTCAAATAGTGTCTCAGAGCTTATAGGTAAAAAGACCATTAAGTATGAAGGCGAATTACTACAGTCATATTCAAAAGGGATTATATCTAAAAGTGGAAATAAGCTTATAAAGAACGAAGTCGCAGAAAATAGAATATCTATTAATAATTAAAAATTTGAATTTTTATAATTAAGTATAAAGCATGTACATATTTATTCTAAGAAGTTTTAGAAAGGTTTTAGGATAAATATGTATTTTGTTTGAAAATTTAAAATATGTGGTATAATTAACTAGTAATTGTGAAAACGTGAACAAAAGAAGCAATTTTCATGCAATTGAATATGATGGTTGTAAGGAAGGATGATGTTGTCTAGTGCTTATAAGAAAAAATATATTGAAGCTTGCAATACCAATAATGGTGGAGCAGACTTTTGTTATGCTGCTAGGAGTGTGTAATACCATGATGGCAGGGCATATTGGGAAAGAAGCCGTTTCAGCTATTGGAATGGTCGATTCAATAAATAACTTATTCATAGCTTTTTTTGCGGCATTATCAGTTGGAGCAACTGTAGTTGTCGCACAAGAAATTGGACAAGGTTATACTAAAAGGGCTAATGAGACTGCAAAACAGGCTATAGTGTCTGGAATCGCAGTTTCAGTGACTATAACCTTGCTTCTATGGATTTTACGGATTCCAGTGATAAATTTTCTTTATGGATCTGCAGAAGAATTAGTAAAATCAGATGCAAAATTATATATAGAATTTACATTGTTAACTTATCCGCTTATAGCACTTGATCAAATTGCTAATGGGATACTTAGAGGAACTGGAGATACTAAAACACCGATGTACATCTCTATGTTTATGAATATAGTGAATATAATTTTAGGATACACATTGATATATGGAGTAGATCTCTTACATATACATCCATTTGGAATAATGGGAGCTGCTATGGCCATAGCTATTGCTAGGACAATAGGAGCAATAATTATAATAATAGTTTTAATTAGAGGAAGCAAAAATATAAAAATTGATAAAATATATCCTTTTAAATTTAATTTGAAAATACAAAAGGATATATTTAATATAGGAATACCAGCAGGAATGGAACAGGTGATTTTTCAAATGGGCAAGTTACTTGTACAAGTATTTATAGTTACAATGGGAACAGCGTCTATTGCGGCTAATGCTATTACAATGTCCATAACACAAATAATAAATGTTCCAGGAAATGCACTTTGCTTAGCTGCCACAACTTTAGTTGGGCAATATGTTGGACGAGATGATATCAAAGGAGCAAAAAGTACATTATTTTATTTAGCAAAATTCGCAACTGTCTGTCTAGTAACGGTTGGAGCTATATTTGTTCCTATTTCAGGATGGGTAGCGAGTTTCTATACAAGCGATCCGGAGGTAATAAGGCTTACATCAATCCTTCTTGAAAGTAATAGCATAGCAGTTTTATTTTGGGCAAGTTCATTTGTAGTTTCATCAGGACTCAAAGGAGCAGGAGATACTAGATATACTATGCTAACAGCATTTATAGGTATGTGGATATTTAGAATATGTTTGGGATATGTTTTGGGAATATTGCTTAAGGTTGGAATTCTTGGAATATGGATTGCAATGTATACCGATTGGTGTGTTCGTGGAACAATGTATTTGATTAGACTTAGGGGAAATAAATGGCTTAAACATAGGCTGATATAGATAAGTAATAAATAAATTTGCAGACGGTAACATAGTATTTATGTAAATTTAAGTTATAATGTTGATAAAAATGTATTATAATAAAAATAATAAGAAATAATATATTAAAAATACAAAAAATATTATAGAGAATGAAGACAGTAATAAATAAGGTATAGAAGAATAACACAGTGCATAAAAATATTTAATGATTTTAGGGGAAAAGGGGAAGTGATTCATGGATAAAAATAAAAAGTTCAAATTGATTGGTGCTGGTTTAGGAGTTGGAACAATGGCAGCTTTAAGTAGTGTAATAGCTGTAGTTGCACATAAAAAATTTAAAGAAAATAAAGCCCAAAATATTTCAGAAAAAAATGAATACATTACAGGTAATATTAGAAAATTTGGAACATTATATTTAGATGATGAAAAGATGAAGAATCCAGTAGACTTCATAGAGTTTAGTGATATTCCAGAATATAATGGTCAAAAAATAGAAATAGGAAATTCGGATGGAAATAATGAAAATATGTTGTCATGGGTAGAAATAGATGATAATGCCAAAAAACTTTTAATATGTGACAGAAATATTATTAAAGGAATTTCATGGAATGAATTAAATAAGCAAAATTTAATTTTTGGTAAAGTAGTAATGATAGAAGATAAGAAATATATTTTAAGACTTTTGTCTGGTTATAGTGAAAAGAAAAATCATAAAGCTAATGAATGGGATAAATATATAGTAAATACTGATAAAATTAGCGGATTACCTAAAAATAGTGCTATCGATGCAGATATAAATTCAAAACAGGATAGTGAGAAAAAATTAAATGGAGAAAATAATAAGCTTTGGCATTGGTATAAGTTTTCTAGTTTTACACAAAGTGAAGAATTGCAAAGTGAGAAGTTTTGTATAATAAGAGGATTTTATGCTACACTATATTCAAGTCAATCAATTAAAGATTTAAGATATGAAACAGTTGGTTATAGACCAGTTTTAGAGTTAGTAGAATAATATATTAGAAAGCGTATAGATAATGTTAGTAATTATCTATACGCTATAATTTTTATAAAGCTAAAGTATAGCAAATTGGATAGTGAAAAAATAAATATAAAACTTGACAAAAGTGGTTATATATAATATTATTTAATTGAAAATGATTCTCATAATTAATTAAAAAAGTAAAGGAGAGATAGAAAATGAAAATAGTATATTGGTCAGGAACAGGAAATACAGAAAAAATGGCTCAATTAATTGGACAAGGAATAACTGAAAGTGGAAAAGAAGTTGAGGTTATAAATATTTCAAATATAGATATAAGTGTATTATTAGAATTATTAGATGAAGAGATTCTTGTTTTAGGTTGCCCAGCAATGGGAGATGAAGTATTAGAAGAAGGGGAGTTTGAACCTTTTATAGAGGAAATTTCAACTAAGGTATCAGGAAAGAAAGTTGCACTATTTGGCTCTTATGGTTGGGGAGATGGTAAATGGATGAGAGAATTTGAAGAAAGAATGACAGGCTATGGATGCACTATAATAGATGAACCATTAATAGTTCAAAATGAACCAGATGAAATGGCAGAAGAGTGCATAAATCTTGGTAAGAAAATAGCTAGTATATAAATTGAGTTGGTGGTGGCGTGATATGGAATATCTAGATTTTTATAAGAGATTGGAGTCTATGAAAAATAAAGAGTATATAGAAAATTTTTTAGTGTATAATTCATCATTAGTAATTGCTGGAGTAAAACCAGCTGTAACAGTGAATTTGAAGAAAAATAACATAAAGTTATATGAGAGCTGGAATATGTTTGGAAAGATTTTTTTGGAGAACTTAAATTTAAGGTTTATAGAATTAAGAGAAAGCGATAATTCTATAATAATTATGATTTATGATGAAAGAATACTAGAAAAAGAATTAAATCAGGAATCTTATATAAAATTTTTAAATGGCATAGGTTATCCTTCTAAAGTAGAAATGGATGAATATATGAATACATTAAAATCTAGGTATGATAAATATCACTGTCCACATGAATTAGGGTTGTTTCTGGGAATACCTTTTGATGATGTTAAAGATTTTATGGAATGTACCACTAAGAAATGTCTATTATGCGGATACTGGAAGGTATACAATGATAGTAAGAATGCAAAAATAATCTTCAACATATATGATAAAGTTAAAGAATACACCATAAAAAATATGCTTCAAGGATACTTATCGCATGACCTCGCTTTAAGTATAAAAACCTCATTCTATGTAAATGCTATCTAATATTTTAGATAGAAAAAAATTATTATGAAGTTAAAATAGAAAATATTCTTGACAGCACACTGCTGTAAACAAAAGTAATTAACCACCATAGTTATATTATTTATTGATCACATACCATTAAATAATATATTATAATTAATCATACAAAATATTCTTGATGCTCACACATCATTAAGAATGCATTCTATGAAACACAAACAAATTATTTCTTACAGATATTAATTAGAGTAATTACGTACATTCCATGAAATTTATATAAGGTTCATAAGGTTAGCACATAGCCTTATGGACCTATAATTTTTGGAGATTTATGTATGATATAGGCATTAAGTCACCGAAACCAAATAATTGCTATTCTAATTGTTTTTTACAATTAGAATAAATTACAGTATAATTTATGTTATGGCATTTTTTATAAATAATTATAATGGGGATATTTTAGAATGGAAGAGCAGAAAATATAAAAAATATTATCTTTATGCTATCTAATTTAGATAGTATAGACCATAAGAAGGAATTTGGATTCTAAGAATTTGTAGAATAGAATATGAGGTGATGCTTATGTTATTTAATAAACTCTTTGAGATAGATAAAGTAAGTGATTCTATGGGAAATATTAATTTTAGGGAAGCAGTTAGAGGAATTATTATAAAGGATAAGAAAATTTTAATGGTGCATTCTAAAAATCAAGATTATAAGTTTCCTGGTGGAGGAATAAAAAAAGATGAAGGGCATATGAATGCATTAGCAAGAGAAATACAAGAAGAAACGGGCTATATCTGCAGCAAAATTAATGATAGAGCTGGAATTGTAGTAGAGCGAAGTAAGGATAGATATGTTAATAATAGAGTTTTTAAAATGATATCTTACTATTATTTTGCTGAGGTGCTGAATAAAAAAAGGAGTCAAAAATTAGATCCATATGAAGCAGAACTAGGATTTAAACCAGAATGGATTACATTAGAAGATGCTATTAATAATAATGAGAAGATAATATCGGCAGGAATTGAACCAATTGCAAATTGGATTTTTAGAGAAACTTATGTATTAAAGAAAATTAGAAAAAACATTGATTAAATTACTAAGTAGAGAATAACTTATACATTTAAAAATATGTAAATACAAGATTTTTTATCGCTCGTAGCTAATATAATAATATATACAGGGGAATTTCTTGGATTTTCTCTAAAATAAGAATTTCCCTTGTTTTAATATACGAGTTGCTTAAGAGGAAGAAGGATATTCTATGTTCATAAGAAGAGATGTATTAAAATTGGCAATACCAATAATAGTAGAGCAGACTTTTGTCATGCTGCTTGGGACATGCAATACAATGATGGCGGGACATATTGGTGAACAAGCTGTTTCAGCAATTGGAATGGTCGATTCAATAAACAATATGTTCATATCATTTTTTGCTGCATTATCAGTTGGAGCAACAGTAGTAGTTGCACAGCAGATTGGACAAGGTAAACCCAAAAGGGCAAATGAGACTGCAAAGCAGGCTATTGTATCAGGTATATTGGTATCTTCCGTGATAACATTACTTTTATGGATCTTTAGATTACAGTTAATTAATGTATTATATGGATCAGCAGAAGAATTAGTTAAAACAGATGCAAAACTATATTTGGAATTTACCTTACTTACATATCCATTTATTGCTATTGAACAAATCGCCAATGGAATATTAAGAGGGTGTGGAGATACAAAAACTCCTATGAAAATAACTATGTTTATGAACGGTATAAATATACTTTTAGGATATATACTGATATTTGGAATTGATGCAATTTATATCCCTTCATTTGGAATAAGTGGTGCAGCAATTGCTATTGCTATTGCAAGACTTATTGGAACTTTTGTTATAGTGTTTGTTTTATTTAGAGGAAGCAAAATTATAAAAATTAAAAACATTATTCCTTTTAAATTTGACTTTGATTTGCAAAAAAGTATATTTAATATAGGAATACCAGCTGGTATGGAACAAGTTATTTTTAACGCAGGAAAATTAATAGTACAAATGTTTATAGTGACAATGGGGACAGCTTCTATTGCTGCTAATGCCATTTCATCATCAGTTGCAATAATGGTTAATGTTCCAGGAAATGCACTTTGTTTAGCAGCTACTGCATTAGTTGGACAATATGTGGGGAGAAATGATATAAAGGGAGCAAAGAATACCTTAATTTATCTAACTAAGTTTGGAACATTTTGTTTGGTGACCTTAGGGCTAATCTTTATACCTATAGCTGGATGGGTTGCATCATTATATACAAATGTTCCTGAAGTTATAGGGATTTCTAAAGTATTAATTAGAAGCAATAGTATTGCTTTACTTGCATGGGGATTATCATTTATACTTTCATCTGGACTTAAGGGCGCAGGGGATACAAGATTTACAATGTTAACTGCATTCATTGGGATGTGGATTTTTAGAATATTTATGGGTTATCTTCTAGGTGTGATTTTAAAAATAGGAGTATTAGGCATTTGGATAGCAATGTATATAGATTGGATTGTAAGAGGAACTATGTATTGTATTAGACTTAGTGGAAATAAATGGCTTAAACATAGATTGTCAGATTAATGCAAAAAAATTATAAAGTATATACAAGAAAATGTTTACAAGTAAAAATAAAAGAGTTATAATAAAAAATGAAATGGGTAAAAAAGTGATATAAAAGTTTGCTCTAAATTATTAGGGTAACTTTAAGAATATCTTTGAAATTACTCATTAATCTCTCTTTACATAATAGGATTGAACTCCAGTGATGGAGTTCTTTTTTTGTTGAAAAATCACATTGTTTAAAATGATAGTATTAATGTATATATAAACTGACAAAGTGAAAAATTATATAGGTAAACATAATAAATGTTACAAAGGAGAAATAGATGAAAGTGAGATTAGGTTATGTGGCAGTATCCATGAGATTAGGGAAAAAGGTTACTAGCTCAAGTACAGTTACTTTTGCTAACTACAAAAAATTAATATCTGAAAAAGATAAATTAGATAAGCTTAAAGGCATTACTATTTCAAATTTAAATGATTTAGAAATAATACTTAAATATAACATAAAAAATAATATACATTTTTATAGAATAACTTCTGCTTTAATCCCGTTAGAGACACATCCAGAAGTAGGATACTGGGGACACAGAGAAATTTTTAAAAAGGATTTTGAGTATTTAGGAAAAATAATCAACGAAAATAATATGAGAATTGACACTCATCCTGATCAATTTAACGTGTTAAATAGCACCAATCCTGAGGTCGTTCAAAATACTATAGGAAATTTAATGAGTCAGGCTGCATGGTTTGAAGATCTAAATTATAGTACAGGAAAAATGGTACTGCATGTTGGTGGAGCGACAGGAGGAAAAGATGAGGGGATTAAGAGATTTATATATAATTTTAAGATGGCTCCAAAGGAAATAACATCAAAATTAATAATAGAAAATGATGATAAAATGTATACAGCAAAAGAAGTATTAGGATTATGTAAGACTTTAGAAATTCCAATGGTACTAGATGTACATCATCACAATTGCAATAATAATGGTGAAAAAATAGAAGAGTTATTAGAAGAAATTTTTAATACATGGAATAAGGAGAGATTAAATCCCAAAATACACTTTTCTACACCTAAGGATCATGGAAAAGATAGAAAACATGCTGATTATATAAATGCAAAAGACTTTATTGAATTTTTGGAAAAAGCTAAAATTTTAGATAGAGATTTTGATGTTATGCTAGAATGCAAGCAAAAGGATGAAGCGTTATATTTATTAGCAAAGGAGATTAAAGCTATAAGACCAGAATATAAATGGATGGATCAGAGTAGTTTTGAAGTCTAATAATAATTTATAAGTAACAGTTATCTAATATAGGACATAATAAAAAAATGTTAGATAATTGTTATTTTTTCTTAATATATTAAATTATAGTTTTGAAAAAAATTCTGTTATATAATATAAATATGTTTATTTTATATAGCTCATAGATAATATTTATATGCATGAAAATCCATAAAGGAAAGAAGGTATTTGTTGATGAAGAAATTTATTAGAAATTTATTATTAATATTAATGATAATATCAGCAATAGGTGGACAAACTGTATTAGCAGCAGATTATGATTTAAATACATATGTATATAATCATTTAGAAAATTGGGATACAGAATTTAATCTTGATTATAATAATAGTGATGTACTTGATGTAGTTCGAAATATTGCTGAAAAGGATGATTATTTGAGTTTATCTCTTAAGGAATTGGTTTTTAATAAAAATACTGATGAATTATACATAACATATAAAACAACTAAGAGTGAGGAAGAGTATATCAATACGGAATTGAATAAAGTAATTAAATCTATAATAACAGATAATATGACGGATGTTGATAAAGTTAAGAAAATAAATGATTATTTAGTAAATAGGCTTGATTATGATTATGGTCTTACATCTGATACGGCATATACAGCATTAACAACAGGTAAAGCTACATGTGAAGGTTATGCATTAACTGCTTATAAGATGCTTGAGCTAGCAGGAATTGAAAATAGGATTGTTGTTGGAAAAATAAATGGAGTCGGACACGGATGGAATTTGGTTAGGCTTAATAATAAGTGGTACCAGCTAGACATAACAAACAATGATGCAACAAATTCAGATAAGTATTTCCTAACCTCTGATGATGTGCTGAAGAAAGATGGATTTACTTGGAATAGCGATGAATATCCAGCATGTACTGAGAAATATTATGAAGTAAATAATGATTCAAGTCTTAGCACCAGTAATTTAACAACAGGAAATATTACTAAGCAAGCTTCAAGTGGATACATATCAAATATAGATGGTAATTGGAAGTTTACTAATGGCTCTTGGTATTTTATAAAAAATACAGGAAATTATGCAATGGGATGGAATATCATTGATAGTAATTGGTATTACCTGGGAAATAATGGAGTGATGCAAACTGGTTGGATATATTCCAGTGGAAAATGGTATTATTGCTATCCTGGTAGTGGAGCCATGGCAGTAAATTCTATAATTGATGGATATAAAGTTGATTCCAGTGGAGCATGGATATCATAAATTTATGATTCTGTAATTATATGTGAATTTTAAGTTCTATAAGTATATTGACAGAAGCGGAGTTTTCTAATATAATTTTATTAATTTAATATATAATGTGATTAAATTTATGAGTTTATTTTTAATCATGATGTTTTCAATAAAAGCAATGAAAAGAATAAGTAGGAATTAGATAAGGCATGTGTTTAACTAGCATGTCTAAACCAAACAGAAAGTTACCGGATGATGAGAGGTGCATGGGAACTAATTTTGAATACATCTTAGAGCTTCAAGCTGAAAAAGAATTGTCTTGAGTAGGTGATGACGGAACCCTGCACCCGTTATAGTGCTAAAGTATAACCAAGTTTTTGGCGTACTTGAAGAGGTTAATCGTGTGAGCGGTTAATGAATTTAAGGTGGTAACACGAGAGATATACTCTTGTCCTTTATTATGTAGAGGACAAGAGTTTTTTTATTGCATATTGAATTTTATATAGGTTATTTATATTAAAAATATGTAAGGAGTTAAAAGAAATGAGAAGAACTATCGAAGAACAAATTAAAATTATAACGAAAGGAGCAGCCGATGTAATCAGTATAGAAGAATTAAAAGAAAAACTTATTAAGTCTGAGAAGGAAAATAAGTCATTGATTATTAAACTAGGATTAGATCCAACAGCGCCAGATATTCATTTGGGTCATGCTGTTGTACTTAGAAAAATTAAGCAGATGCAGGACTTGGGGCATAAGGCAGTAATAGTAATTGGAGATTTTACAGGCAAAATTGGAGATCCAACTGGTAAATCTAAAACTAGAAAGCCACTTACAAAGGAACAAGTAATGGAAAATGCTTTGACGTATGAAAAACAGATTTTCAAAATATTAGATAAGGAGAAAACCGAAATAAGATTTAATAGCGAATGGCTGTCAAAATTAAATTTTGAAGATGTACTAAAATTAGCAGCAACTACTACTGTGGCTAGAATGTTAGAAAGAGATGATTTTAAAAATCGTTATAATAACAATATAGCAATTGGAATTCATGAATTTTTCTATCCACTCATGCAGGGTTATGATTCAGTAGCATTAAAAGCTGACGTAGAATTAGGAGGAACAGATCAAACGTTTAATATTTTAATGGGAAGATCACTTCAAAAAAATGAAGGAATTGAGCAGCAAATCGCTATATTTATGCCAATCTTAGAAGGCTTAGATGGCATAGAAAAAATGAGTAAAAGTCTAGGAAATTATATTGGTATAGAAGATGATGCTGGAGTAATGTTTAAGAAGGTAATGGAGATTTCTGATAATCTTATAATAAAATATTTTGAATTAGCTACGGATGAGCATCCTGATAGAATTGAAAAAGTTAAGGAAAGACTAGAGAATGGAGAAAATCCAAGAGACGTTAAGCTTGAATTAGCCAAAACTATCACCAGATTATATCATACAGAAGAGGAAACTCAATTAGCAATTGAATATTTTGAAAATGTATTTAGGAATGGTAATTTACCAGATATAGTCCCCGAAATAATGATACCTGAAGAGTACAAGAAATTAAAAGAAATAGGTAAACTTCTTGTTAAAGAAAAAATTATACCATCAGCAAATGAATTTAAAAGAATTGCAAATCAAGGCGGAGTATATATAAATAAAGAAAAGATAGCTGATTTTGAAAATGCGGTTATTACAAGCGGTGATATAATCAAGATTGGTAAAAAGAAGTTTGTGAAGATAATTAAATAATTTTATAATTATGAGTTATATTAGGACAATTAATTTTAAGCAATTAATAAAAAGGCTGTTTTATATAAATATTTAGAACAGCCTTCATGTCATAAGTTTTATGTAAATAAACTCATTAGGAACAAATTTAAATTTATATTATTTTAGTATATATTTGAGCTTATGCTTCAGGTTGGTTATGTTTATAATTCTCATACCAATTATTAATTAGTACTTTGCAGGAAGCAGCAATGGGGACTGCAATTAGCATTCCAAGTAATCCGCCTACATTGCCGCCAATTAAAATTGCTAGTATTATAAAGACAGCATGTAAACCAACACTGTCACCAACAATCTTAGGTGCTAAAATATGGCCGTCAAACTGTTGAACAATTACCATAGCAATAATAGCATATAAGATCCTAATTGGTGTTCCACTAAGCAATCCCATGACGGCTGCAAGGACGGTTCCAACAATGGGACCAACGTATGGAATCATATTGGAGATACCTGCAATAATACCAATAACAAAAGCATAATCTATACCAGCAATTGAAAGGGCTATAGCTGATAAAATTCCTACGAAAAATGCTTCTAATAATTGTCCTTTTATATATTTAGCGAAAGATTCATGAATAACTCTAAAAACATAAGTTATCTTATTTCCAACATTGCTATTTCTAAATATTAAGTAATAAAATTTATACCATAAGCCGAAAAAGTATTCAGAATCTTTCAATAAATATATGCTAATTACAAGTGCAATAAAAAATGTTGCAACACTAGTTCCGATAGACATTGCATAAGAGGTCATATTTCCAATATTATCCTTAACATATTCTTGTAAATAAATAATTCCATTTATGATGTACGGCTCAACACTATCTATAAACGGGTTATTAATTTTATCTAGGGTTTCTTTAATCGACGTTGTTGAAAAAGAAGTACTGCTAACATATGAGGAAATATGTTGTGTCATATTTAATATAGTTGTATTATTTGAAATTTGCCCACCAATCATATAATAAATTCCAGATATTAATCCTAAAAAGATGCCTATTATCAAAAGATATGCGCAGATAATAGATAAAATACGCCTTGGTGATGCCTTATGGATTCTATATAATTTATTTTTTTCTAAAAAATTCTCGATACCTTTAGTTATTGGATATAAAAGATAAGCAATTATTATACCTATAATTAATGGTTTAATTAAATCTAGAACGGTCCCTAGAATATCAAATATAGTCTTGAATATTGTGCCTACATTTGATATGACTAAAAATGCGACATATATTACGACCGTAGTAATAGCGATATATATAGAGTACTTAAGTAGTTTTTTATCAAATTCAATTTTCATAAAGTGGTTTTTATCTCCTTGTTAGGTGTTATTTTTACTGCTATATATTTGGAATTTGTTGTAAATATCTAAATTTAGTGGTAACAGTAATTCATATATAATTGCTTACATTATAACATATTATAAATTATATATCGATTCATATACGCTTAAGGCAAAGTTCAAAGTTTGACATTTAAATAGCTATAATTGATAAGTTTTTGTTAAAACATTTTTTAAAACTTTCATTCATTTCTATAGGCAAGCTGTCTTTCATATACTTTACGCTGCTTTTAGAAAGAGCTATTTTAAAAGAATCTTTTTCATTTCTAATAATGACTTCAGCTAAACTGTTGTAAAAATATTTATCAATTTTATGAGCAAGACATAAAAGAACAGAAAGTTTCTTGCATATCATGATATCATCCTTATTAAGCAATTCTCTATATTCATCAGCTAATTTATAATCGAATTTACCACTTAGCGCAATCGTATATCCAACCATCAATATTTCTTTATGAGTAAGTCCAGATATTAAAGAATTAATTGTAATATAAAAACTATGCTTGTAAGAATGTTTTACAGATATAGTAACGCCTAAATCATGTAATTTTGCAGAAACATCAAGTAATTTACGCTCTAACTTTAAGTGTTTTACAGTACGGTCCTCTAGGTAATTAAAAAGAACTTGGGATAGATCACTAATTTTTCTAGCGTGAACAATATTTAAATCATTATTAGTTAAGATGTTATTTAAAGAAAAATCCAAAATATCAATGTTTTCTATGTCTTTACCTAAAAGTTTTTCATATAGAACGCCTTCACGAATTCCATACTGGCTAATTTTTAAAATTGGGCAGCTACAATAATTCATAAGCATTACTAGGGCAGAAAAAGGTGCAGTAAATATGTCTGCTCTTTCTTTAGGAAGTCCTTTTAATTTAGCTTTTTGATTTATATCTAAGCTAAGGACATGATTATATATTATTTCTACTTCTTCAAATGACATAGTATAATTGTGTAATAAATCTAGAGGATAATTAATGAATTTTTTATGGATTTTACCTATTGAGCGAGCTGTTCCGCCTATGCCTATTAGGGGGAGATTTTTGACATCATTTAGCCAAGGCAGTTTATCGAACTGACTGAAAATATATTTTTTAAATTCATATATATCATCCTTCTCTTGAGGTAAATCAAAAGGAAAACGCTTAGTTAATGGAATTGAACCTAGTGGAAGGCTTATGCCATTTAAAATTCTTCTGTTTTTGACTAAAGTGATTTCCATGCTGGAACCACCGATATCAACAAGAATGGCATCATTGATATCCATGGTAGCTTTTATTGTTGTATATCCATATGATGATTCTTCAAGACCGCTTAATATTCTAATATCAAAATTAAGTTTTTCTTTTACTAAGTTTAATATTTTTGTTTTATTTTTTGCTCTTCTAATTGCTTCAGTAGCTACTACAATTGTTTCAATAACATTATTTTTTTCGCATAAAATTTTAAAAAATTCTAAGGTAATCAATAATTTTTCGATTCCTTCGTATGACAAATTATCGTTCTTATCAATATATTGACCTAGTCTAGTCATCCTTTTTTCCTCATCTATTATTTTATACGAGTCATTTTCATAGATTTCATAAACTAAAACTCTCATAGAATTAGAGCCAATATCAATAACTGCAATATTTTTCATTTATATTCTCCTTTTATCATAAAATATGCCAAAAAGTTAACTTATAAATAATAAAGTGTTAACATATAGTTAACAAAAATGTTAGATTATATTAGTATATATTACATTATTCAAAGAGTATTTTAAATACTATAATTACAAATAATTAAATATAATACAAAAAAATTTGCTTAACGGATAAGGGGAATAATTATGAATAGAATTTATACATATGATAATTATGAGAATTTTTTTAATAGAGAGCTTAGCTGGTTAGAATTTAACCAAAGAGTTTTAAATGAAGCTAAGGATAATACAAATCCTCTCTTGGAAAGATTAAAATTTTTAGCTATAACTAGTTCTAACTTAGATGAATTCTTTATGGTGAGAGTTGGATCGTTATACAGTCAAATTCAAGCTGGATTTGAAGAGAGGGAAGTTTCAGGATTAACCCCTAGTGAACAAATCGAAAAAATATTAGATAAAGTAAGAGGAATGATAAATGATCAATATCAAACATATGATCATTTATATGATCATTTAGGAAATAAGAAGATAAGGATTTTTACATATGACATGTTAAATGAAGAACAAATTAATTATGTAAATGATTATTACAAAAATGTACTTTATCCAGTGTTAACGCCAATGGTAATTGATTCAGGAAGACCATTTCCATTATTATTAAATAAAACACTAAATATTGGGGTAATATTAAAAGAAAACAAAAGTGAGCATGAAGTATTTGCAACAATTCAGGTGCCATCTGTATTAGATAGATTGGTGCGGATTCCAGGAAGTGAAGGGGAAAATTTTATATTATTAGAGGATGTAATAAAGAATCATTTAAGCGAATTATTTGGATTCAAAGTATTAACAACAGCCTGCTATAGAATAACAAAAAATGCTGACTTAAGTTTAAATGAAGAAGGTGCAGAAGATTTACTTGAGACTATAGAAGAATCATTAAAACAAAGAAGATGGGGGCTTGCAGTTAGATTAGAAATTGAAGATACTCATGATAATAGAGTTATAAGTAAGTTAGAGCAGGAATTTGAAATTACAAGTAATCAAATATTTCGGATAAGAGGTCCTATTGATTTAACCTTTATTAATAAATTATATAGTATAAAAGGATATAATGAACTTAAATTTGAACAGCTAAAGAGCTTACCAGTTAAAGAATTTCAAGAGTGTGATATGTTTCAAGCTATAAGCAAAAAAGATATATTCTTACATCATCCTTATGAAAGTTTTTCTACAGTTGTAAAGCTAGTGGAAACTGCTGCACAAGATGAAAAGGTACTAGCTATAAAACAAACTCTATATAGAGTAAGTGGCAATTCACCAATTATTGCAGCTCTTTCAAAGGCAGCAGAAAATGGGAAACAGGTTACCGTTTTAGTTGAACTTAAAGCAAGATTCGATGAGGAAAACAATATTCATTGGGCTAGGCAGCTTGAAAAAGCAGGATGTCATGTTATTTATGGGGTCATAGGTCTCAAAACTCATAGTAAGATATTGCTTATAGTTAGACAGGAAAAGAAAGGCATAAAGAGATATGTCCATTTAGGAACTGGAAATTACAATGATGTGACTGCAAAATTTTATACTGATATAGGTCTTTTAACATCAAAATCAGAATATGGGGAAGATGCGTCTGTAATTTTCAACATGCTTTCAGGATACTTTAAGCCAGAAAATATGAGTAAAATTACTATTGCACCATATGGATTAAGAAAAAAATTGGAATACTTGGTAGAAAGAGAAACCGAGCATGCTAAAAATGGTAAACATGCTAAAATAATTGCTAAAATGAATTCTTTAGTAGATAAAAAACTTATGATAGCTTTATATAAAGCCTCAGAAGCAGGTGTTAAAGTAGAACTTATAGTTAGAGGAATTTGCTGTTTAAAACCCGGAATTAAAGGATTAAGTGAAAATATAACGGTTAGAAGCATAGTGGGGCGTTATCTAGAGCATAGTAGGATATATTACTTTCATAATGAAGGTAAAGAAGATATCTATATATCAAGTGCTGATTGGATGTATAGAAACTTAGATAAAAGAGTTGAAACTATGACAATAATTGAGGACACAACCATAAAGAAGGAGCTTAAAGAAATGTTGGGGATGTATATAAGAGATAATGTTAAAAGCAGAATACTGCTTTCAGATGGATCGTATACAAAGGTAGAGGCAGAAGGCAAAAATGTTAATGCTCAAGAGGATATGATAGAGTTATGTAAGAAGTTCAATAAATAAACAAACCTACGTATTCATTTAAAGATAAAGAATAATAAAGTTTTGACATTCATTTATTTAAAGATTTATTTTAGAAAGTAATTTATAATAAAAAATAAATATCATGATTAGATAATGAGTTCCAATTAAGTGTTGATTAATTGGAACTTAATTTAATTGAAAATAATTTTATAAAACTATGTATCTTTAATAGTTTAATCAGTATATTGATCGAAAATAAATTAATTCTTATCATAATATAAATTAGAAATTTTAAAAATTTAAGCTTAAGAATTTTAAAATTAAATCGATATTAAATTATAGGAATATGGACTATGACGACATTAAAATTTTACATAAAATATTCTAGGAGATGATAAGAATGAAAAGAAATAAATTGAGAATTCTACTTTTTACAATAATAGCTATTTTAGCTCAAGGTGCTTATGCTTATGCAGCAAGTTCATCAAGTAGTACTAATAAACAATATAGTCAGGATGAATTAGATAATATGACTCCTGGATGGGAGAAAGATGATATAGATAAAAGCACTTATAAGGTGGACTCATATAAAAATTCATTTTCAGACGAACAAACGACAGACTCTACTACTAAAAAGGATAGTAGTTCTAATTCCTCTTCTTCCACAACGAATTCAACCGTAGATTCAAATTTAGGAAATGTTATTGTAAGTACTTCACCAAGTACAGGAATTCAAGGAGACTTCTGGGGAAAGACTAAAGATGGTAAATGGATACTTATTAAACAAGGGAGCCCAGCAACTGGATGGCAAAGTGTAAGAGGAAAGTGGTATTACATGGATGCTGATGGAGTAATGCAAACTGGATGGATAAATGATGGAACAACATGGTATTATTTAAATTCTGATGGTTCTATGGCATATAATACATATGTAGATGGATATTATCTAGGAGAGGACGGGGCTATGATATAGAAAGTGAAATTCTATCGTTTAAAATGATGGCTAATGGCAGGAATTCTACTTTTGTTTGTTAAGTGAACAATGAAACAAACAAGAGTAGAATTCCTGTTATTTTATGTTTTCAGGAGTGCTTTTGGAAAAAGTTTACAAAAAATAAAAAATGTTGTACTATATAAATAGAGAAATCCAGCTAATACATATGATATAATATGAAATTCATAATATATAAGTTATCATAGCGGAAAAGCGATGGCATATATTTATGTAAACTAATGTTATAACATTTATTGTTAATAAATTGGAGGTGTATTATATGAAAATTAGTAAAATTAAAAATCTTATTGCGGTTAGCTTAGCTGCGGTGTCAATGTTTTTGGCAGCAACTTCATCTTCTATGTGTATAGTTTATGGATTTGAAGATATAAAAATGCCAAAATCTCTATACAAAGTTGATTAAATATAACTTTGGTGTGTGATTTAGATACTCTTGATCGGTTATAGATCAAGAGTATCTTGTCTTATATTGTAATTAATAAAATTCCTAAAATGATACAATATCAACTTAAAAAAACTCATTGGTAAAAATATACTATATAATGAATATGTATTTCTCGATTAAGAAATATTATAGAAAAAATTAGTAGTTTGATTAATAATAGAAATAAGAAAAGATTACAAGTAGTAAAAAGAAGATAGTTACAATTTAAGAAAAATTATAAAACTGTCACAAATCTTGCAACAGTTTTTATCTAGCTATGTATTATAAGTTCTTGCTTAAAAATACAATCTTCAATGGAAGTGTTAAGAAGGATATTTTTATAATATTTATCAATTAGGTAACGTACAGTATTTAAACCAATGCCTCTATTTTCGCCTTTTGTAGAAAAATTCTTTTGGTAAATCTTTTGAATTGGAGGGGTAGATTCTAAACATGAGTTAGTTATATTAAAAATAACATCAGTATCAGTTTTAATAATAGCGAAGTGAATAAATTTATTATTACATAAAGCACTTCCTTCAATGGCATTGTCCATTAAAATACCAATAATTCTACAAATGTGAATTGTACTAATATTAAGGTTTTCAATATCATCTAGTATCTCTATTTTTACATTAATTCCTTTGGAATGAGCATTAATAATTTTTGAAGATAATAATGCCTTTAAAGGATTGAGCTTAATATGGGATAGCAATGATAATGATATATCTTTCTTCATTATATTATTGCTTTCAGGTAATAGATCTTTATAATAGTATTTTTTTAGTCCATTTATATCTAGATTTTGGATGAATGTCTCCAAAGTTGAAAGTATATTTAAATAGTCATGCTTAAAACTTCGTAAATCTTTGTACATATTTTCAAGCATAATGGTATAATCTCTTAATTGAATAAACTCCTTTTCTTTATAAGTATTTATTAATGTTTTAAAAGTATAATATATTAAAGTTACTGCAGATAGCAGTAATAAGAATGCTGCTAATGTATATATCGAAATTATAGATGTGTCCCCAATATTTACTTCTCCTTTTAAAAATCCTACCAAAATTGAAAATATAGACGCTGGAATAATAAGAGTGATTATAACTAATTTACGAAATTTGCTTGGAAATTCTAAGTTAACATCAATTTTATTGAGAATTTTTAATATAATTATTCTCGACAACTTACTGAAAATATAGCTAAATAAAAGAACACAAAGCCCAGATAAAAAATATAATAAAGTATCGTTAAGTAAAGTTAAGTAACGATACTGAAAAATACACACAAACAAAAAGCCTGTAATGGCGTCACAAACAAAGACAAAGCTTCCTATAAATATCGAAATAACAATAGATGCAACAATCGTTTTATAAATTAATAATATATATATAAAACTTCCTATAAACAAAGTGATAGTAGATAGATAATTTAATTTGTATTTGCATAAAAAAATTGTAAATATATAAAGAATGAATGTAAATATTACTAGATTTCTTTTGTTTAATTTAGTGAAGAAGGTGAAATTTATAACTGGAACAAGTATAGTGAGTACAGAAATTAGTGGATATAAAATATCTATTAATAATGTAAGCATTTCCTTAACAGTCCTTTCAAATATCTTATGGATACATAGCATATTTCACCATTTATCATTTCTACAACCATACTGCTCTTATTAATGGATTTGATTTTTTTTGTATTAATTAAATAGGATCTATGAGTTTTATAGAAGTCAGAAGATACGTTTTTTTCTATATTTTTTAAAGTTCCATAAAATTCAGATTGCCCACTTTTTGTGTGTATAGATATTTTATGTCCTTTTCCCGCAGTTTCAAAAAACAAAATATCGTCAAAGTTCCAAAAGACGATATTATTACCTATGTCTATAGGAATTTTATTATTAATTTTAGATTTTGAAATATTTAAACAATTATTTACAGCCTTAAAACAATCTAATATTTTTTCTTTTAAGATATTAGAATTACCTTTGATTATATAATCGAGAGCTTGTACTTTATATTGGAAAGTAAGCAGAGTTAATTCAGCATGAGCAGTTAAAAAAATAATATATCCAGTAGTGTCAATAGTTCTAATTAAATGAGCTAATTCAAAACCATTAAGATCAGCATTTAATTCTACATCAAGAAAATAAATAAAGCTTTCAGCAGTATTATCTATATAGGTAAGAACTTCTTTTGGATTATCGGTAGAAAGTGCAATTTCATCATGAAAATCTGATATTCCGTTAATAATAGATTCAATTTCTTTTCTTTGAACGGCATTATCCTCGCAAATAATAACATTAAGCATGATTTTATTAACCTCCTTAAATAAAAAATACTAATATATTTAGAAAAGCATGTTAATAGTTAATTTTGTATGATATAAAGTGGAAAACGTGCTAAATACTAACGTTTCTATAATTTGCGTATTTTTTGCCTAATAATTTATAAGCCATAGGTGTAATTACTATGGTTTCCTCTAAAATAGAAAAGGTTATTAAATTGATGTATTCATTGCTTACAATAAATAAGGTTATTATATAAAAGGTTATGATAACTAATATTGATTTTATTTTTAAAATTTTTCTTAATTTCTTACTTATTAAAGGACGCTCTTCAGTATCAGCCGGAGAATATAATAAAAGTAGTGCAAAGCTAATGACGTATATAATAGTTCTGATATTTAAGTTTAAAGTTATGTTTAAACTTAGATATACGTTCCCTAAAAACAATATATAATTTATAATAATACATTGAAGTGTGGAATTTGCATGAACTCCTGAAGCAAAGGTTCTAAGAATTGCAAAAATAACAAAGGCAGTAAACGTATACCTTAGGACTCCTAATAAATATGCAGTTATAAATAAAAGGATGAATTTTAATATATTTATCCAAAAAATCTGTATACCATAATAAATTTTTTCTAAATCATCTTCTGAAGAAGTAGTATTATTTTTCACAAAATTTAAGCAGCCTAGACTTAATTTTTTAGAAATACTCATAAATATCCAACACCTTTCTAATACCATACTATTATTATGTTATTTTCTCTATAAAAGTTAAAGAGAAACGGATTAAAACAGAAGTTTTTATGTATTAAAAGAAATTACGAATGGTGTATATTGGAAAAAAGTATTATTTATCTTATACTATTGTTATGAATCATTTCTTATTTGGAGGTGGATTTTAACATGTATAATATATCAGAATTAGTTAAGGGCATTTTAACATATTTGATTTTATTTATAATTCCAATATTCTTATATCTAAAATTCAAAAGTAAGGTTAATCCGTTAATTTATTTAAGACTCTTAGGAAATACTAAACGGGGCATACTTATAGGAATTGTAATAAGTTCTGTTTTTATAATACTACTATTTTACAAAAATGGAAATGGTGTATTTGCTTTCGATAAATTGGATATAAAAATGTTATGGGTAAGTGGTTTACTCGTGGGATTTTTAGAGGAAATTCCATTTAGAGGATTCATATTACAAAAGCTCAATGAAAATATGAGATTTTGGAAGGCAAATACACTGACTACAGTAATATTTATATTATTTCATATACCAACATGGCTTATAAATTCTAATGGAGATATTATAAAATCAGCTGTTAATATTTCAATAGTTAGCCTTGTGTTAGGATATCTTTTTAAAGAATATAAGTCGTTATGGATACCAATAATATGTCATTCCGTATTTAATTTATGCATATGGATGAAGCTATAGATATTTAAGATCCTTAAAATGTTGAATTTTAAACATAAAATACAAAATATAAAATATGTTTTATTTCTTGACAAAAAAATGGGCAATAAAGCATAGAATCTTGAATTACGTATGCAAAAATATAAAATTATAATCAAATAGAATAATTTTACAAAGATAAAGTTATTCTAATAATTATATTTTGTAGAAGGGAAGGTTTTAACAATGAAAAGTAATTTAAAAAACATTGCAATGACGTTGGTTATGGTACTTTCTTTAATGACACCAAGTAGCATAGTGTTTGCAGCAGAGAATGGCAGTAATGACGATTACCTTCACACTAATGGAAGCAAAATTTTAGACTCTAAAGGTAATGAGGTTAGAATGACTGGAATAGCATGGTTTGGATTTGAAACTCCAAATAATTCTTTTCATGGATTATGGGCTAACACAATGGATGATATTTTAGATAAGGTGGCAGATAATGGCTTTAATACCTTAAGGGTGCCTTTATCCGTACAATTAGTTAATCAGTGGAGACAGGGAACTTACCCAATGCCAGATTCTATTAATGATTATGTTAATCCAGATTTGACAGGTAAGAACAGCTTAGAAATACTTGATATGGCTATGGCTAAGTGTAAAGAAAAGGGAATAAAAGTTATGCTTGATATGCATAGAGTTATAAATGGAAGTCAATCAAATACTTGGTATACAAATGATTATAGTGTAAATGATTATGAGGAATGTTGGAAGTGGCTTACTGATCATTATAAAAATGATGATACTGTAATTGCCATGGATATCTTTAATGAACCTCATGGAAAGGTTTACCAAGGCGAAGTTACTGCAAAATGGGATAACACAACAGATATAAATAACTGGAAGTATGAAGCGGAAAAAGTAGGTAAAGAAATTTTAGATATTAATCCAAACCTTTTAGTAATGGTAGAAGGGGTAGAAACTTATCCAAAGGAAGGTTTTGATTACACTACTAAGGATGTTAATAATTATTATGGAACTTGGTGGGGAGGAAATCTTCGAGGAGTTAAAGATCATCCAGTAACTATAGCAAATCATCCAAATCAAGTTGTATATTCACCTCATGACTATGGTCCAAGTGTTTCAGCGCAGCCATGGTTTCAGGCTGGATTTACTAAAGATAGTTTAATGAAGGATGCGTGGGAACCTAATTGGTTTTATATACAAAAGGAAAATATAGCACCATTATTAATAGGCGAATGGGGAGGACAAATGGATGGCGGAGATAATCAAAAATGGATGCAGGCATTAGCTGATACAATTAAAGAAAATAACATAAGCCATACATTTTGGTGCTTAAATCCTAACTCAGGTGATACTGGTGGGATCTTAGAATATGATTTTAAAACTGTTGATACTCAAAAATTAGCACTTGTACAACCTACTTTATGGCAGGCTAACGGAAAATTTATAGGACTAGACCATCAAGTGAATTTAGGGAAAACTGGAACACATGTAGGACAATAGTTCTAATTAAAGTTAATATGTGGGATTGAGCAGATGAAATATCTTCTTTTTGTGATAGAATTACAAAAAGGAGATATTTTATTATAAACTTGAACTTAGAGTTATCTGGAAACTTACCGAAATCACATACATTTTTATTCCACAGGACTTATGAAATTTTCGCTG